>NZ_QUAL01000439.1 GCF_003579925.1 Jiangella rhizosphaerae
CCGTCCGGGCGGCGGCGGTGGCTTCGGCGGCGGTCCTGGCGGCGGCGGTCGTCCCGGTGGCGGCGGTGGCCGCGGCCGCGGTGGCACGGCCGGCGCGTTCGGCCGTCCCGGCGGCAAGCCGGCGAAGAGCCGCAAGAGCAAGCGGCAGAAGCGCCAGGAATACGACAACATGCAGGCGCCGAGCATCGGTGGCGTGCGGCTGCCCCGCGGCAACGGCGACACCGTCCGGCTGCCTCGCGGCGCGTCCCTGGCCGACTTCGCCGAGCGCATCGACGTCGACCCCGCGCAGCTGGTCCAGGTGCTGTTCGGCCTGGGCGAGATGGTCACGGCCACCCAGTCGGTGGACGAAGACACCTTCCGGGTGCTGGGCGAGGAGCTCGGCTACGACATCCAGATGGTGTCGCCCGAGGACGAGGACCGCGAGCTGCTCGAGTCGTTCGACATCGACTTCGAGGCCGAGGACGACGCCAACGCCGTGCCGCGGCCGCCGGTGGTCACCGTCATGGGCCACGTCGACCACGGTAAGACGAAGCTGCTCGACGCCATCCGCAAGGAGAACATCGTCGAGTCCGAGGCCGGCGGCATCACCCAGCACATCGGTGCCTACCAGGTGTACGTCGAGCACGAGGGCGAGCAGCGGGCCATCACCTTCATCGACACCCCGGGCCACGAGGCGTTCACCGCCATGCGTGCCCGTGGTGCGCAGGTGACCGACATCGTCATCCTCGTGGTGGCGGCCGACGACGGCGTGATGCCGCAGACCATCGAGGCGCTGAACCACGCCCAGGCGGCCGGCGTCCCGATCGTCGTCGCGGTCAACAAGATCGACGTCGAGGGTGCGAATCCCGCGAAGATCCGCCAGCAGCTCACCGAGTACAACCTGGTGGCCGAGGAGTACGGCGGCGACACCATGTTCGTCGACGTCGCGGCGAAGCCGGGCATCAACATCGACAAGCTGCTCGAGGCCGTCCTGCTGACCGCCGACGCGGCGCTGGACCTGCGGGCCAACGCCGACATGGCGGCGCGCGGCGTCGCGATCGAGGGTCACCTCGACCGCGGCCGCGGCCCGGTGGCCACCGTCCTGGTGCAGCGCGGCACGCTGCACCCGGGCGACGCCATCGTCACCGGTCAGTCCTACGGCCGCGTGCGCGCCATGCTCGACGAGTACGGCAAGGTGGTCGAGGAGGCGGGTCCGTCCCGCCCGGTCCAGGTGCTCGGTCTCACCGCGGTGCCCGGCGCCGGCGACAAGTTCCTCGTCGCCGACGACGACCGCACCGCGCGGCAGATCGCCGAGAAGCGCGAGGCCATGGAGCGCAACGCGGCCCTGGCCAAGGCGCGCAAGCGGGTCACGCTCGAGAGCTTCATGGCCGAGAGCAAGGTCGAGACGCTGAACCTGATCCTCAAGGGCGACGTGTCCGGCTCGGTCGAGGCACTCGAGGACGCGCTGCTCAAGATCGACGTGGGCGAAGAGGTCAGCCTCAACATCATCCACCGCGGCGTCGGCGCCATCACGGCCAACGACGTCAACCTCGCCTCCATCGACCAGGGCATCATCATCGGCTTCAACGTCCGGCCGCAGAGCCGGACGGTCGAGGACCTGGCCGACCGCGAGGGTGTGGAGATCCGGTACTACTCGGTCATCTACTCGGCCATCGAGGAGATCGAGGCGGCCCTCAAGGGCATGCTCAAGCCGGAGTTCGAGGAGGTCCAGCTCGGCACCGCCGAGATCCGCGAGGTGTTCCGTTCGTCCCGCATCGGCAACATCGCCGGTTGCATGGTCACGAGCGGTCTCATCCGCCGCAACGCGTCGGCGCGGCTGGTCCGCGACGGCGTCGTGGTGGGCGAGAACCTCACGGTCGCCTCGCTGCGGCGCGAGAAGGACGACGTCACGGAGGTCCGCGACGGGTTCGAGTGCGGTATCAGCCTCGGCTCGTTCAACGACATCCAGGTCGGCGACCGCATCGAGACCTACGAGATGAAGGAGAAGCCGCGCGGCTGACGCCGTCCGCGGGACCGAGCCGTGTTCGTGGGAACGATCACGTTCGACCTGCTCCTCGGCGACGTGCGGTCGTTGAAGCAGAAGCGCGCCGTGGTCCGGCCCGTCGTGGCCGAGCTACGGCGCCGCTTCGACGTCGCCGTCGCCGAGGTGGGTCACCAGGACCTGCACCGCCGCGCGGAGGTGGGGGTCGCCGTCGTCGCCGGCGACTCCCGGCAGTGCATCGACGTGCTCGACGCCGTCGAGCAGCACGTCGCGGACCGCCCGGAGATCGAGCTGCTCTCCGCCCGGCGGCGGATCCACAACGATGAGGACGAGGAGTAGTGCCATGGCCGATCCAGCGCGGGCGCGCAAGCTGGCCGACCGCATCCGCGAGATCGCGGCCGAGACGCTGGAACGCCGGGTCAAGGACCCGCGGCTGGGGTTCGTGACGGTCACCGATGCCCGCATCACCGGTGATCTGCGCGACGCCACCGTCTTCTACACCGTCTACGGCGACGAGGAGGAGCGCTCGGCCACGGCCGCGGCGCTCGAGAGCGTCAAGGGCCTGGTCCGCTCCGAGGTGGGCCGGCGCACCGGCGTGCGGTTCACGCCGACGCTGGAGTTCGTGGCCGACGCCGTCCCTGAGAACGCCGCGAACATCGACGACCTCCTGCGGGCCGCCCGCGAGTCCGACGAGCGGGTCGCCCAGGCGGCGGCCGAGGCCGAGTACGCCGGCGACCCCGACCCGTACCGCAAGCCCGCCGAGGACGAGGACGACGACGAGGACGACGACGCCCGTGGCTGATTCCGACGGCCTCGTCGTCGTCGACAAGCCCGGTGGCTGGACCTCGCACGACGTCGTCGCCCGGATCCGCCGGCTGGCCGGCACCCGGCGGGTCGGCCACGCCGGCACGCTCGACCCGATGGCCACCGGCGTCCTCGTCGTCGGCGTCGGCAAGGCCACCAAGCTGCTCGGCCACCTGGCGCTGACGGAGAAAGAGTACGACGCCACCATCCGGCTCGGCGCCACCACCGTCACCGACGACGCCGAGGGCGAGGTCACCGCGACGGCCGACGCGTCCGGCGTCACCGACGACGCCGTCGCGGACGGTGTCGCCGCGCTCACTGGGCCGATCCAGCAGGTGCCGAGTGCGGTCTCGGCGGTGAAGATCGACGGCGTGCGCTCGTACCACCGGGTCCGGTCCGGCGAGAACGTCGAGCTGCCGGCGCGCGACGTCGTCGTCCGCCGGTTCGACGTGCTGGTCACCCGCCGCGACGGCGGGTTCGTCGACCTCGACGTCTCCGTCACGTGCTCGTCCGGCACCTACATCCGGGCGCTGGCCCGCGACCTCGGCGCGTCGCTGGGCGTCGGCGGCCACCTCACCGCGCTGCGCCGCACCGCCGTCGGTCCCTACCGCCTCGACCGCGCACGGACGCTCGAGGCGCTCGCCGAGGATTTCGCCGTCCTCCCGCTGGCCGAGGCCGCCGCGGCGGCGTTCCCGCGGCTCGACGTCGACGCCGGCACCGCCGGCAAGGTCGCCCACGGCATGCCGCTGCCCGCCACCGGGCGCGGGCCGGGCCCCGTCGCGGTGTTCGGCCCGGACGGTACGCTGCTGTCGCTAGTCGAGGACCGGGGATCCCGCGCGAAGCACCTGGCGGTGTTCGTATGAACGATCGGCAGCAGGTCCACGAGCAGCTCGAGGCCGAGCTCGCCTTCCTGTGGCGCCGCGTGCGCCGGCTCTCCATCGACCTCGCCCGGCAGGTCGACGAGGGCCTCGAGGCGGCCGCGTACGGCCTGCTCGGGCTGCTCGCCGACGGCGGCGACGTCCGCGCCGCCGACCTCGCCGAGCGGCTGGGGCTGGACAAGTCCACCGTCAGCCGGCAGGTCACCCAGATGGAGTCGATGGGGCTCATCCAGCGGGTGCCCGACCCGCAGGACGGCCGGGCCCGGCTGCTGCACATCACCGACGACGGCCGCGCCCGGGTCCAGCAGCTGCGCGGCGCCCGCGGCCGCTGGTTCGGCGAGGCGCTGGAGGACTGGCCCGACGCCGACGTCGACACCCTCGCCGTCCTGCTCAAACGCCTGAACGAGTCGCTGTCGCAGGAATAGCCACGCAACCCTCCTCGGTGGTCGGGTCATGCAAAGCTCACGAACTCTCTCCAGTCGGCGTTCGCCCTGGACCGAGGGCTCAGGGGACCTTCGGCTCCCATCGCCCGTCGGTCTTGCATGACCCTCCCGGGAATAAAGTTGGTTGCTGCAACCATTTAGCCTATAGTTGCGGGGAACAACCAACTGAGGCGGTGACGTGCGCGATGCGCAGCGATGTCTGGAGCGACCTGGTCGACCAGGGACGGCTCCTGGTCCGGCTGGGCAAACTGCTCACCCACCGCCACGTCGAGATCTACGAGGGCGTGGGTCCGACGCTGGGCGGCATGCTCGCCGCGCTGAGCAAGGGCGGGGCGATGCGGCTGACGGCGCTGGCCGACCAGCTGCAGGTCGACACGTCCGTCGCCAGCCGGCAGGCGGCCGAGCTGGTGGAGCGAGGGCTGGTGGAACGCCGTCCGGACCCGGACGACGCCCGCGCCGGCATCCTCGACCTCACGGCCGACGGCCACGCCGTGCTGCAACGCGCCCGCGAGCGCAGCGGCGAGATCGTCGCCGCCGCGCTCGCCGACTGGAGCGAGGCCGAGGCCCGGCAGCTGGTCGAACTGCTCACCAAGCTCAACGGCGATCTCCGCGAGGAGCTCTGCGGGGGAAGGGAACGCGTCCGATGACGACAGAGGCTGCTGCGCCTACCGCGATGACCCATCGACAGGTGCTGGAGGCGATGTCCGGGCTGCTGCTCGCCATGTTCGTGGCGATGCTGTCCGGCACGATCGTCGCCAACGCGCTGCCACGCATCATCGGCGACCTCGGCGGCAACCAGGACCAGTACACGTGGGTCGTGACGGCGACGCTGCTCGCGGCCACGGCCACCACCCCGATCTGGGGCAAGCTGGCCGACCGCATGAACAAGAAGCTGCTCGTCCAGCTGTCGATCACCGTCTTCGTGATCGGCTCGATCCTGGCCGGGTTCTCCCAGACCACCGAGGCGCTGATCGGCTTCCGGGTGCTCCAGGGCCTGGGGCTGGGCGGTCTTCAGGCGCTGGTGCAGATCGTCATGGCCTCGATCGTCAGCCCGCGCGAGCGGGGCCGGTACATGGGGTACTTCGGTGCGGTCATGGCGGTGGCGACGGTGGGCGGCCCGCTGCTCGGCGGGTTCCTCGTCGACTCCAGCCTCGGCTGGCGCTGGTGCTTCTGGGTCGGCGTCCCGTTCGGCGTGGCCGCGCTGGTGCTACTGCAGCGGACGCTGAAGCTGCCGGTGCTGACGTCGGACACCAGGATCGACTGGCTGGGCTCGCTGCTCATCCCCGGCGGCATCAGCGTGCTGCTCATCTGGGTCACGCTGGCCGGCAAGAACTTCGAGTGGGTCTCCTGGGCCAGCGCAGCGCTGGTCGCCGGCGGGCTGCTGCTGATCGCGCTGGCCGTCGTCGTGGAACGGCGGGTGGCCGACCCGGTCGTGCCGCCGCGGCTGATGCGGCAGCGGACCATGGTGCTGGCGATCGTCGCCAGCGTCGCGATCGGCATCGCCATGTTCGGGTCGTCGGTCTTCTTCGGCCAGTACTTCCAGATCTCCCGCGGCTACTCGCCGACGGCGGCCGGCCTGCTCACGCTGCCGATGATCGTCGGCCTGCTGCTCGCGTCGACCGTCACCGGCCAGCTGGTCACCCGGTTCGGGCGGTGGAAGAGGTTCCTCGTCGCCGGCACCGCGCTGATCGTCGTCGGGCTGGGGCTGCTGGGGACCATCGACCACTCGACCTCGCTGGTGCTGATCGGCGTCTACATGGCCATCCTGGGCGTCGGCGTCGGGTCGAGCATGCAGAACCTGGTGCTGGCGGCACAGAACGGCCTGGACTACCGCGACCTCGGCGCCGGCACCTCCACCGTCACGTTCTTCCGCTCGCTCGGCGGTGCGGCCGGCGTCTCCGTCCTCGGCGCGATCCTGGCCACGCACGTCACCGACCTCATCACCGAGGGCCTGGCGTCGATCCCCGGCGCCGGCGCCGCCACACAGAACGGCGGCTCCACCTCGCTGGACCTCAGCGGGCTGCCGGAGCCGGTGCGGGTCATCGTCGAGCACGCCTACGGCGACGCGACGGCGCTGGTCTTCCTCATCGCCGGGGCGATCGCCCTGCTGGCGTTCGTCGCCGTCCTGTTCATGCGCGAGACCTCGCTGCGCACGACGGTGGGCGACGCCGAGCCGGCCGACCTGGAGGGCGCCGCCGCGCGGGCATAATGTCGTAGTCAGACGACATCGAACCCGGGAGAACACGCGTGCACCGCTGGACCGATCTCGACCAGGTCCCTCCCGGGTTCGGCCCGTCGGTCGTCACCATCGGCAACTTCGACGGCGTCCACCTCGGCCACCGGCAGGTCCTGACCCGCATGGTGGCCGACGCCCACGCCGTCGGGCGCGGCGCGGGCACGAGCGCCGTCGCCGTCACGTTCGACCCCCATCCGCGGCAGCTGCACCGGCCCGAGGACGCGCCGCCGCTGATCACGGGTGTGCGCGACAAGCTCGAACTACTCGCCTCGACGGGCCTCGACGCCGTGCTCGTCCAGCCCTACACCTGGGAGTTCGCCCGGCAGTCGCCCGAGGAGTTCGTCCGCCGCTTCCTCGTCGACGGCCTGCACGCCGTCACCGTCGTCGTCGGCCACGACGTCCGGTTCGGCTGGCAGAACGCCGGCGACCTCTCGACCATGCTGGAGCTGGGCGACCGCTACGGCTTCACCGTCGAGGTGATCCCCGAGGTCACCACGCCCGACGGAGCCCGCCGCTGGTCGTCGACGTGGGTGCGCGAGCTGCTGGCCGTGGGGGACGTCTCCGGCGCCGCGGAGATCCTCGGCCGGCCGCACCGCCTGCGCGGCGTCGTCGTCGAGGGCGACAAACGGGGCCGGGAGCTCGGCTTCCCGACGGCGAACCTCTCGGCCTCCGCCGAGGGACTGGTGCCGGCCGACGGCGTGTACGCGGGCTGGCTGTCGCGCGCCGCCGACCGCGACCGCCTGCCGGCGGCCGTCTCCATCGGCACCAACCCGACGTTCGACGGCGTGGCGCGGCGTGTGGAGGCCTACGTCATCGGCCGCACGGACCTCGACCTCTACGGCGACGAGATCCTCCTCGAGTTCGTCGAGCGCCTGCGCCCCACCCTCAAGTTCGACTCCGTCGACGACCTCATCGCCACCATGAACGACGACGTCGCCAAGGCGCGTGTCGTCCTCGCCAGCTAGGGCGTGTCTGAACCCGCAGGTCACGGTGTTGGTCGCTCACGTGGTGGGTCGACCACGAAGATCCATCATGCTGTCGATGGCAAGGGCCGGCCGTTGGCGATCGTGGTCACTGCTCACCGAGGTCCTCGCCCCCATCCCGTGCCTCGGCTGGGCCGTGGACGACCACGGACCAGACCGGACGCGGTGATCGCCTGAGAGACACGCTCTCAAGAAGGAACCCGCCCAGCTTTACGTACGCACGGCATCGTGAATTTCCGCCGCAGCGATGAGTTCCGCCGCCGGCGCCGGTCTCACAGGTATGGATGCGGACCCAGTGGTTCTCCGGCACAGTCTGTCCCTCGACGGCTACGGCGCGGTGGCGCCCGGCGTACCAGAGGACGTCCTCGTCGAGTACGACGAGGACGAGGAATTCACCGCCTACATGGGCGACCTGCTCGGCTGGGCCGGAGTGCACGCGATGGGCTCGACGACGTACCGGGACATGGCGGGCTACTGGCCGTACCGGACCGGGCCCGAGGCGGATGCGATGAACCGGATCCCGAAGGTCGTCTTCTCCCGCCGGCCGATCGAGACCCCGTGGGACACTACGACCGTCTGCTCCGGTGACCTGGCCACCGAGATCCGCGGTCTCAAGGAGCGGGGTGTCGGGCCGATCATGGTGCATGGCGGTGTCCGGTTCGCCCAGTCGGTGGTCGCGGCCGGCCTCGTCGACGAGTATCACCTGATGGTCGGGCCGGTCGCGTTCGGCGCCGGTGGTCCGCTGTTCACCACGTTCACCAGGCTGAAGCTGGTCGAGGTGAAGTCCTTCCCGCGCGGCAATCTCGCGCTGAAATACGTCCGTCCCGACTGAGTCTGGCGGCGGTCAGCCTCAGCTTCCAGCGCGACCCGGTTCTGGTCCCGCATCAAGCCGGGCGACCCCGTGATGCCGTCGTCACTTGGAGAAGCGCCTGGGGGCGATTCGTTCCCGGCTGGGCCGCGCTGGTATCCTTGGCGCCGCCGTCAGAACGGCCGCGGTTCGAGAGTGCACCGGTGGACATGCCCGGAAGCGCCGCGCAACGATTCGACAAGGAGTTCCGTGCCGACCGACACGAAGACGAAGCAGACCATCATCGCCGAGCACGCTCGCGGCGACGGCGACACGGGCTCGCCCGAGGTGCAGGTCGCGCTGCTCACGCACCGCATCAACCACCTCACCGAGCACCTGAAGGTGCACAAGCACGACCACCACAGCCGCCGCGGGCTGCTGCTGCTGGTCGGCCAGCGCCGCCGGCTGCTCAAGTACCTGCAGCGGGTCGACATCGAACGCTACCGTGCGCTGATCGAGAAGCTCGGCCTGCGCCGATGAGCTGACGCCGTGGGGAGCGGACTCCCGAGCCCGGGAGCCGCTCCCTCGGCATATCAGCCACCGGCACACAATTGAACAACGCCCAACCGAACAGGGCGGCCGACTTGAACGCAGCAGGCCGGTCCTCGGTTGTGGCCCTCGGGCGAACGACATGGCCCGCGGGCTTCCATCGAAGACCGGCGCGTACGAGATCTCATTCGAGCGGCCTCCCGCCAGCTCCAGGAGGACGACCCATGTCGGGTCCGCAGATTCACACTGCCGAAGCCGTCATCGACAACGGCAAGTACGGCTCCCACACCATTCGTTTCGAGACCGGCCAGCTCGCCCAGCAGGCCGCCGGCTCGGCCGTCGTCTACCTCGACGACGAGACCATGCTGCTGTCGGCCACGACGGTCTCCAAGCAGCCGAAGGAACACCTCGACTTCTTCCCGCTGACGGTCGACGTCGAGGAGCGCATGTACGCCGCGGGCCGCATCCCGGGCTCGTTCTTCCGCCGCGAAGGCCGGCCCAGCGAGGAGGCCATCCTCACCTGCCGGCTCACCGACCGGCCGCTGCGCCCGTCGTTCGCGAAGGGCCTGCGCAACGAGGTCCAGGTCGTCATGACGGTCATGTCGCTGCACCCCGACCACCTCTACGACGTCGTCGCCATCAACGCCGCGTCCGCGTCCACCCAGCTCGCCGGCCTGCCGTTCGCCGGCCCCGTCGGCGCCGTCCGGGTCGCGCTGATCGAGGACCAGTGGGTGGCGTTCCCGAACCACTCGCAGCTGTCCGAGGCGGTCTTCGACATGGTCGTGGCCGGCCGGGTGCTGGACGACGGCGACGTCGCCATCATGATGGTCGAGGCCGAGTCGACCGCCGACACCTGGAACCTCGTCCAGTCCGGCCGCACCGCGCCGACGGAAGAGGTCGTGGCCGCCGGCCTCGAGGCCTCGAAGCCGTTCATCACCGCGCTGGCCAACGCGCAGAAGGAGCTCGCGGCCGCCGCGGCGAAGGAGACCGCCGAGTTCCCGATCTTCCTCGACTACACCGACGAGGTGTACGCCGCCGTCGAGGCCGCCGCCCGCGACGAGCTGGCGAAGGCCCTGACGATCGCCGGCAAGCAGGAGCGCGAGCAGCGCCTCGACGAGATCAAGGCCGAGGTCAAGCAGCGGCTGGCCGAGCAGTTCGAGGGCCAGGAGGGCCAGGTCAGCGCCGCGTTCCGGTCCGTCACCAAGACCGCGGTCCGCGAGCGCGTCCTGCGCGACCAGGTCCGCATCGACGGCCGTGGGCTCACCGACATCCGCACGCTGTCCGCCGAGGTCGGCCCCATCCCGCGGGCACACGGCTCGGCGCTGTTCGAGCGCGGCGAGACCCAGATCCTCGGCGTCACCACGCTGAACATGCTCAGCATGGAGCAGAAGCTCGACACCCTCTCGCCCGAGACGTCGAAGCGCTACATGCACAACTACAACTTCCCGCCGTACTCCACCGGCGAGACCGGCCGCGTCGGTTCGCCGAAGCGGCGCGAGATCGGCCACGGCGCGCTCGCCGAGCGGGCGCTGCTGCCGGTCATCCCGGCGCGCGAGGAGTTCCCGTACGCCATCCGGCAGGTCTCCGAGGCGCTGGGCTCCAACGGCTCGACGTCCATGGGCTCGGTCTGCGCCTCCACGATGTCGCTGCTCAACGCCGGTGTGCCGCTGCGCGCGCCGGTCGCCGGCATCGCGATGGGCCTCATCTCCGGCGAGGTCGACGGCGAGACGCGCTACGTCACGCTCACCGACATCCTCGGCGCCGAGGACGCCTACGGCGACATGGACTTCAAGGTCGCGGGCACGCGGGAGTTCGTCACGGCGCTGCAGCTGGACACGAAGCTGGACGGCATCCCGGCATCCGTTCTCGCTGCCGCGCTGCAGCAGGCTCGCGACGCCCGGCTCACCATCCTCGACGTCATGGCCGAGGCCATCGACCGGCCGGACGAGATGAGCCCCTACGCGCCGCGGATCATCTCCATCAAGATCCCGGTCGACCAGATCGGCGCGGTCATCGGCCCCAAGGGCAAGGTGATCAACCAGATCCAGGACGACACCGGCGCCGAGATCGCCATCGAGGACGACGGCACCATCTTCATCGGTGCCACCGACGGCCCGTCCGCCGACGCCGCCCGCAACGCCATCAACGCCATCGCCAACCCGACGATGCCCGAGGTGGGCGAGCGCTACCTCGGCACCGTCGTCAAGACGACGAGCTTCGGCGCGTTCGTCTCGCTGCTGCCGGGCAAGGACGGCCTGGTGCACATCTCCAAGCTGCGGTCCCTCGCGGGCGGCAAGCGGGTCGAGAACGTCGACGACGTCGTCTCGGTCGGGCAGAAGATCCAGGTCGAGATCACCGAGATCGACGACCGCGGCAAGCTCGCCCTGACGCCGATCGTCGAGGAGGAGACTCCCGCCACCGCCGGCGAGGCGAGCGAGTCCTGACGGCCGCGTGACAACCCCGTCGACACGGACGTTGCTGGGGGAGGACGAGGGCGGGCTGGTCCGCCGCACCGTCCTCCCCGGCGGACTGCGCATCGTCACCGAGGCCGTCCCCACCGTCCGGTCGGTCGCCTTCGGCATCTGGGTGGGCGTCGGCTCGGTCGACGAGCAGACGGCCGAGGCCGGCGCCACGCACTACCTCGAGCACCTGCTGTTCAAGGGGACGCCGAAGCGTACGGCGCTGGACATCTCCGCGGCCGTCGAGTCCGTCGGCGGTGAGATCAACGCGTTCACCGCCAAGGAGTTCACCTGCTACTACGCGCGGGTGCTCGACGCCGACCTGCCGCTGGCGGTCGACGTCGTGTCCGACATGGTCACGTCGTCGCTGATCGCGCCGGTCGACGTCGAGAGCGAGCGCGAGGTCGTCCTCGAAGAGATCGCCATGCGCGACGACGACCCGTCCGATGCCGTGCACGACCTGCTGGCCGGGCACATGTGGGGCGACAGCCCGCTGGGCCGGTCCATCCTCGGCACGGTCGACAGCATCTCGGGAATGGCGCGCGACACCGTCAACGACTATTACCGGCGCCACTACCTGGCCCGGAACATGGTCGTCGCGGTCGCCGGCAACGTCCGCCACGACGACGTCGTCGCGCTGGTCGAGAAGGCGTTCGCCGCGGCCGGCTTCCTCGACGGCGACGACGAGCCGGCGCCGGCGCGCACGGGCGGCGTCGCGCCGTCCTCCGGCCGCGGGGTCACCCTGCTGCACCGGCCCACCGAGCAGGCCAACGTCGTGCTGGCCGTCCCCGGACTGGCCCGCAACGACGAGCGCCGGTTCGCGCTGGGCGTGCTGAACGCCGCGCTCGGCGGCGGCATGTCGTCGCGGCTGTTCCAAGAGGTCCGCGAGCGGCGCGGGCTGGCCTACTCGGTCTACTCGTACGCGTCACAGCACGCGGCGGCCGGGCTGCTCGGCGTCTACGCCGGCTGCCAGCCGAAGAAGGTCGACCAGGTGCTCGAGCTCACCCGCACGGTGCTGGCCGACGTCGCACGCGGCGGCATCACCGCCGAGGAGCTCGAGCGCGGCAAGGGCCAGGCGCGCGGCGGGCTGGTGCTCGGGCTCGAGGACACCAGCGCCCGGATGAGCCGGCTGGCGAAGGCCGAGCTGGTCTACGACGAGCTGCCCAGCGTCGACGAGCTGATCGCCCGGGTGGACGCCGTCACGATCGACCAGGTCACCGAGCTGGCCCAGGCGCTGCTGCCGGCCACGCCGACGCTCGCGGTCGTCGGGCCGTTCGAGTCGGCCGGCCGGTTCGAGGCGGTGCTGGGCTGACGATGCGGCCGGCGCGCGACGTGCTGTATCGCTGGTACGTGCGGCGGCTGTAGGCGTCGCTGTCCGCACCGGAAGTGCGTGCCCGGTTGCCCCGGCACGTCGCGGTCGTCATGGACGGCAACCGCCGGTGGGCGCGGCAGGCCGGCTACGCCGACCCGTCGATCGGGCACCGGTTCGGCACCGAGCACGTCGAGGAGCTGCTGGAGTGGTGCTCGGCGATCGGCATCGGGCACGTGACGGTGTATGTGGCATCGTCGGACAACCTCCGCAAGCGCGACGCCGACGAGGTCGACCACCTCATGCGCATGGTCGAGGAGGTCGTCATGACACGGCTGGCCGACCCCGCGCACCCCTGGCGCCTGCACGTCGCCGGCCGGCTCGACCTGCTGCCCGACACCACCCGCGACGCGCTGAAGCTGGCCGTCGACGCGACGGCGACCCGGTCGGCCGGGCTGGAGCTGACGGTCGCGATCGGCTACGACGGCCGGCAGGAGATCGTCGACGCCGTCCGCGCGTACCTCGAGGAGGGCGGCTCGCCCGACGCGCTCACGCCCGACGACATCGCCCGGCACCTCTACACCCGGGACCAGCCCGAGCCCGACCTCGTCATCCGCACCAGCGGTGAGCGGCGGCTGTCGGGCTTCCTGCTCTGGCAGTCCACCCGGGCCGAGCTGTACTTCTGCGACGCCTACTGGCCCGGTTTCCGCCAGGTCGACGTCCTCCGCGCGCTGCGCACGTACGCGCGGCGGCGGGCCCACGCCGCCTAGCGACGTCACGCAGGGGCGCCGAGCGGCGGATGCTCGAGCACGCGCGGCTTGTACTCGACCAGTTGGAGACGGCCGTCGAAGGTGCGGTGCTCGATCATCTCGAGGGCGACGTCCGGATAGCCGTCGTAGATGCGTTCCGCGCCGGTGGCCCCGGTGATCACCGGGAACATCACGACCCGGAAGCGGTCGACGAGCCCGGCTCGTAGCAGGGACCGGCTCAGGCTGAGGCTGCCGATCGTGCTGAGCAGGCCCGAGCCACTCGCCTTCATGGCGCGGACGGTCTCGACGGCGTCGTCGCGGACCAGCGTGGAGTTGGCCCACGTCAATGGCTCCTCGAGCGTGGAGGAGAACACCACCTTGGACGCTCGCGTGAGCTCGTCGACGGACGCCTCCTCTTCGGGCCGGAACTCGTCCTGGCCACTCGGGACCGAGCCGGCCGCGAAGCCCGACATCAGGCGGTAGGTGTTCGCTCCCATCAGGTACGTGACCTCGGGCTGCTCGGCGAGCCAGCCGAGGTACTCCGGGCCCTCGAGCCCCCAGAATCCGGGCCATCCCTCTCCCGACGCGTAGCCGTCGAGCGAGGTGATGAAGTCGACGAGAAGCTCCGACATGGCGGTTCCTTTCCTCGGGTGTCACGAGGGTTGACCGGCCGGGAGTCCCGAACTCATCGGCCGCGCGGGGTGAGGATAGACCCGTCACCCCGCCAGCACACCCCACGACACCGCGTTGCGGAGCACTCGGCGTGCGCCTCGCCTAGCCGGCCGCGTGCAGCCGCCGGCCGTGCGCGACGACCTCGTCGACCAGCGCCTCGACGTGCTCGGCCTCGGTGCGGTAGCTGATCAGGCACGCGCGGATGGCGTACCGTCCCCCGATGACGGCGTTCGACGGGTACACCTTGCCGGCCCGCTGGACGGCGTAGAGGATGCGCTCGTTGAGGTCGTCGAGGTAGGCGGGGTCGGCGGCCGCGCCGGGCGGCACGTAACGGAAGCAGACGATCGACAGCTCCGGATCGGCCACCGCCTCCAGTTCGTCGTGCTCGCCGACCAGGTGGTGCAGCCAGCGGGCCAGCTCGACGTCGTGGCGGATGCGCCGGGCGCTGGCGTCCCAGCCCTGCGCGAGCAGCGACACCCACACCGGCAGCGCGTCGAACGGCCGGGTGAACTGCGGCGTCCACTGGTAGCGCAGCACCATGTCACTCTGCACCTCGGCGTCGAGCTTGGTGTAGTCGGGCTGCAGGGTGAACGCGGCGACGTGCCGGGTCGGGTCGCGGAACAGGACCAGGCTGGCCGAGATCGGCATGTTCAGCCACTTGTGCGGGTCGCAGGTGATCGAGTCGGCCCGCTCGATGCCGGAGAACGCCGGTCGCAGCTCGTCGACCATCGCGGCCGGCCCGCCGTACGCGGCGTCGACGTGGAACCAGCAGCCGTAGCGTTGTGCGACATCGGCCAGGTCGTCGAGCGGGTCGATGGCGCCGAGCTCCGTCGTCCCGGCCGTGCCGACCACGGCGAGCGGCTGGACGCCGTCGGCCAGGTCGCGCTTGATGGCCGCCTCGACGGCGTCCGGGCGCAGCCGGTAGCGGTCATCCGTCGCGACGCGGCGGACCGCGGCGGTGCCGAGTCCGAGCAGGTCGGCGGCCCGGTCGACCGTCTCGTGCACGTCGTGGGAGCCGTAGATCGCCATCCGCGGCCCGGCGGCGACGCCGTCGCGCCGCACGTCCCAGCCGGACAGCGCGTCGCGGGCGACGGCGAGCGCCATGAGGTTCGCGGTGGCGCCGCCGGCGACGAACGCGCCCGACGACTCCGGCGGTAGCCCGAGGCGGGCCGCGAACCAGGCCAGCACCTGGTTCTCGATCTCGGTCGCGGCCGGGCCGAGCGGCCAGCCGCCGAGGTTCTGGTTGATGCCGGCCGCCAGCAGCGCCGCGGGCGCGCCGGGCACGGTGCCCGCGCCGGTGATGAACGCCATGAAGCCGCCGTGGCCGGTCTGGGTGCCGTGCTCGAACACGACGGTGCGCAGGTGGTCGAGCAGCTCGTCGTCGGTGAGCGGCTTGTCCGGCACGTCGCGGCCGTCGAGGACGGCGGCGCGGGTCTGCGCGGGGGTGTGCGGGTGTGTGACCGGAAGGCCGGGCAACCGGCGCAGGTACTCCGTCCACAGCTCCAGCGCGCTCTGGCCGAACTCGGCGGCGCGGTCCGGCGTCCAGTCCAGGTCGGGGAGGGGTTCGGGTCGCTGCATGGCCCGACGGTACTCCCGCGGGCGTGTGATGGGCCGGGTGACGTCAGACGCCGGCGTAGTCGTGCTGGCGCCACGCCTCGTAGACGGCGACGGCGGCGGAGTTGGACAGGTTGAGGGAGCGCCGGCCGGCCAGCATCGGGATGCGGACGCGGTCGGTGATCCGCGGGTCGGCCAGCACGTCCGGCGGCAGCCCGGTCGGCTCCGGGCCGAACAGCAGCACGTCGCCCGGCTCGTAGGCGACGTCACTGTGCCGGGTGGTGCCCGTGGTGGCGAACGCGTAGACGCGTTCCGGCGCCAGCGCCGCCCAGGCCGCGGCGAGGTCGTCGTGCACGGTCACGTTGGCGAGGTCGTGGTAGTCGAGGCCGGCGCGGCGCAGCTTGGCGTCGTCGAGGTCGAAGCCGAGCGGGCGGATCAGGTGCAGGTGGGCGCCGGTGGCCGCGACCATGCGGATCGCGTTGCCGGTGTTCGGCGGGATGCGCGGCTCGTAGAAGACGACGTGGAACACGCTGCGAGGGTACGGCGTCAGCTGCGGAAGGTGCGGCGGTACCCGGACGGCGACACGCCGAGGCTGGCGCGCAGGTGCTGGCGCATCGAGGCCGCGGTGCCGAACCCGCAGCGGCGGGCCACCTCGTCGACGGTGAGGTCGCTGTCCTCCAGCAGGTGGCGGGCGCGGTCGACGCGCTGCTGGATCAGCCACTGCCCGGGGCTGACGCCGACCTCCTGGCGGAACCGGCGGGTGAACGTGCGCACGCTCATCGCCTGACGGCGCGCGAGGTCCTGCAGCGTCAGCGGCTGGTCGAGGTGGGCGAGCGCCCAGCTGCGCGCGTCGGCGGTGGTGGGCGCGGCCGGCTCGGGGACCGGCTGGTCGACGTACTGGGCCTGGCCGCCGTCGCGCCACGGAGGGACGACGCAGCGCCGGGCGGCGCGGTTGGCGACGGCGGTGCCGAAGTCGCGGCGGACGATGTGCAGGCACAGGTCGATGCCGGCGGCGACCCCCGCGGACGTCAGGATGTCGCCGTCGTCGACGAACAGCACGTCGGGGTCGAGTTTGACCTGCGGGAACAGCTCGGCGAAGCGGGCGGCGCTGCGCCAGTGCGTCGTGGCCGGGCGGCCGTCGAGCAGGCCGGCGGCGGCCAGGGCGAACGCGCCGGTGCAGATCGAGACGATGCGCGTGCCGGACCTGATGAGGTCGAAGGCGGCCGCGAGGTCCGGCGGCAGCGTGCCCTCGCGCGAGATGCTGGTGGTCGCGTACGACGCGGGGACGACGACGGTGTCGGCGCCGGCGAGCGCCTCGGGGCCGTGGGGGACGACGACGTCGAAGTCGGCGTCGGTGCTGACGGTGCCCGGCTCGAGGCCGCAGGTGCGCACGTCGTAGAGCGCCCGGCCGTCCGCCGTGCGGGCCACGCCGAACACGCGAGCCGGGATGGCCAGCTCGAACGGGATGACGCCGTGCCGGGCGAGCACGACCACGCGGTGGGCCTGGGCCGTCATGGCCGGATTCTTTCACATAGTGGCTGTCGGGCCACTGGTGGCGTGCGCGCCGGATGCCGCAGGATCGTCGCGTGACGCAGACCGTCTCGGCGCCCCCTCGCCGGTCGCCCCGCATCCACCGTGCCTGGTGGGTGGCGCTCGTCGCGTTCCTCGCCCTGGTCGGGGCCGCGGGGTTCCGGGCCACGCCGAGCGTGATGATCGACCCGTTCCGCGACGAGTTCGGCTGGTCGCACGGGACCATCTCGTTCGCGATCTCCGTCAACATCATGCTGTACGGGCTGACGTCGCCGTTCGCCGCGGCGCTGATGGAGCGGTTCGGCATGCGCCGGGTGGTGGCGGGCGCGTTGACGCTGGTCGCCGTCGGGAGCGGGCTGACGGTGTTCATGACGGCCAGCTGGCAGCTGGTCCTGTGCTGGGGGCTGCTGGTCGGGCTGGGGACGGGGTCGATGGCGCTGGCGTTCGTCGCCACCGTCACCGACCGCTGGTTCGTCGCGCGGCGCGGGCTGGTCTCGGGGATCCTGACCGCCGGGACGGCGACCGGCCAGCTGGTCTTCCTGCCGCTGCTGGCCGTCCTGGTCGAGGACCGTGGCTGGCGCCCGGCGTCGCTGCTGGTCGCCGGGGTGGCGCTGGCGGTGGTGCCGCTGGTGTGGTTCCTGCTGCGCGACCGGCCCGAGGACGTGGGGCTGCGTGCGTACGGCGCCCCGACTGCGCCGGACGTGGAGGCAGGGCCGCCGGCGGTGGCGCCGACGGGTGCCGCGCGGCGGGCGATCACGGCGCTGACGACGGCCGCCCGGACGAAGGCGTTCTGGCTCTTGGCCGGGACGTTCGCCATCTGCGGCGCGTCGACCAACGGCCTCGTCGGCACCCATTTCGTCCCCGCCGCCCACGACCACGGCATGCCCGTCACGACGGCGGCCGGCCTGCTCGCCGTGATCGGCGTCTTCGACCTGATCGGCACCGTCGCCTCCGGCTGGCTCACCGACCGGTTCGACCCGCGCCTGCTGCTCGGCGTGTACTACGCGCTGCGCGGGGTGTCGCTGATGGTGCTGCCGCTGCTGCTGGCCGACACCGTGCACCCGCCGATGCTGTTCTTCATCGTCTTCTACGGCCTCGACTGGGTCGCGACCGTCCCGCCGACGATCGCCCTGTGCCGCGAGCACTTCGGTGCGTCCGGCCCGATCGTGTTCGGCTGGGTGCTGGCGTCGCACCAGATCGGCGCGGCACTGATCGCGTTCGGCGCCGGCCTGACGAGGGATGCGTATGGCAGCTACGACATGGCCTGGATCGGCGCGGGCGCCCTGTGCGCGATGGCCGCCGCGATGTCCCTGGCGATCCGCCGGCGCACGTCCGTCGTCGGGAGGGCCGTTCACCCGCCGGGGTGAGGACGACCCCCGCCGCCTGCGAGTTGCGGTCACGTCATGAGTCCCCGTCGCGCCGGACGGCCGGACCGGGACCTGGGACGCGACTCACACCCAAGACGTCGGACCGGGCCCCGTAGGCGCGTCGGCACGTACAGCGTCGGCGATGCGCCGGGTGGCCCGGCTGGCGCGCTGGCGGGCGGCCGCCCAGCTGATGCCGTGCCGCTCGGCCGCCGCCCGGCCGCCCTCGTGGCCCGGAGCCGGCGCGTAGATGTCGACCAGGAGAGCCGCATCGTCCCGGCTGATCGTCCCCCGGCCCACCGCCCAGGCGAGCAGCTCGAACAGCTCGAGGTCCGGCGGGTCGGAGGCACCGGACGGATCGGACGGGTCGGACGGCTCGCCGGCGGCGGCCGGGTGGAGCTGCTCAGGGCTGGACGGCGTCTCGTGACGCTGGTGGGCGAGCTCGGCCACCGTCAGCCGGAGGGTGTCCATGGCGATGTTCGCCGCCACCTTCACCGGCCGCCGCTCGACCGGATACCCCGCGACGACCGTCCAGAGCGCCGTGACCGCGGCCTGCTCCAGGCTGGCCCGCGAGTCGCGGCCGGCATGGGTGGCGGCGATGCGGACCGCCTTGCCGAGCATGAGCTGGAACACCGACCGCAGCGCGAGCCCGTCCCCGGACCGGCCGAGCCGCAGCAGCGCCAGCAACACCCCGTCGGCGTCGCGCCGGACCGCCGCCTCGAGCCCGTCCAGCGACTCGACCTCCGCCAGCCGCCAGCGGTCGACGGCCGCCTGTGTCGCGGGGTCGGCGCACAGCCGGACCCACTCGGCGTTCAGCCGTCCGATGAGGCTGTCGTCGCTGCGCCGCACCGGCCCCGTCGTGGCTGGGACGTCGTGCGCGCGGACGGGCGCGGGGGCTGCGGCTGCGGTGGCTGCGGGGGCTGTGGACACGGGGTGGCTCCCTCCGGGGCGGGGACGTCACCACGCTCGCGGACCACACTTGCCCGAAGACTTGCCCGAATGACATGTGCGCAGATCAGTGCGGTTGCCCGAGTGGTTGGACCGCTTGCCCGGCCGGCGACGCCCGCAAATCGTCCACAGGCATGCCGGCTTCGCGGAGTTGTCCACATTCCGGCGGATCGCCGTTGAATCGGGCCCGGCCGGCGAAGAGAGTCGAGCCATGACCAAGACACGCGCACACAAGCGCCGCGCCAAGCGGCGCGCCGCCCACAGCCGCCGCCGCGACCACGGCCATGTCGACTTCACCACCCGCGACCGCGAGCTCGTCATCGAGGCCATGACGGCCGAACAGTCCGGCGATCTCGAGCAGGCGCTCGGCTGCCTGGAGCGAACACCGCATCGGTTCGGCAGCTCCTGGGTCAGACAGCTCGTCGAGCTGCTGACGCTCGGCGACCGCGCCGAGGAATGGCAGTGGGCCAGGTTCGCGGTGGCCGCCGGTCAGCGGTGGGCCGGCGTCATCGGCAGTCCGCTCGCCGCCAAGATCGAACGCGAGATCTGCGCCGCGGCCGGTGTCGGCCTGGCCCCCGGGCCGGACGACCACTCCTGGCGGGTGGTGGCCGAACACACCGCGATCGCCCGCGCCGCCGCGGACGTCCTGCTCTTCGACGAGCTCATGCTCGAGCTGTTCCTGGTCCGCATCGCGCCCGAGCTCGACCGTCGAGGTGGAGGCGGCCGCACCTGGGCGAGCACGCCGGCATGCGTGTACGAGCCGGGCGAGGTCGCCGGCGTCGAGCTCCGGGTGCGCGATCGCGGCACGGGGGAGCGGCAGGTGGTCCGGCACCTCGGCGAGACCGTCGGATTGCCTCCCGACGCGCTCCTCTATGGGCGCATCCTCCGGGTCCCCGGCGAGCCGGGGGCGGTGTTCGCCGGACCGCCCATGGCGATCGACGAGGCCGGAGCGCGGCAGCTGGAGCGGTTGCCCGACTCCGACCCGTACAGCCTCGTCGAGCGGTGCGCCGGCATCGGTGCCGCCCTTCGGTCCGGCGCCGGGTACCTCCAGGCGCCTCCGGACTACGACGAGGAGCCGGCCGCGGGCGTGCGGCTGCTGATGGAGCAGGGTCTGGACCGCATCGGGGCCGAGCGTTTCGCCCTGGTGCAGTCGCTCGTGGCGATGTACGCCGTCGACCCCGGCTCGACGCCGGCCTACGCCTTCCACGCCGCCGACGCCCTCGCCGATTCGCTGGTCGAGGAGGAGGTGCGCCGGCGGCTCGTCGGCCCGTCGTACTCGGCGCTGTGGCGAGCGTTGGCGGCGGTGAGCAGCGGACTCGATCGCGAAAGGTTCGAGTCCCTGGCCGCCGCCGAACCGGTGACCGAACAGCGAGCCCGGTGACGGGCGGGGCGGCGGCGGACCAGGACGGGAGGTGATCATCGACGTACGAGAGACTGTGCCCATGACGTTACGCGTGGCGGTGATCGGCGCGGCCGGTCGTATGGGGCAGCAGGTGGTCGAGGCGGTCGAGCGCGCCGACGGCCTCGAGCTCGCAGGTCGGTTCGACGTGGGCGACGACCTCGGCGACCTCGGCGGGGCCGACGTCGCGGTGGAGTTCACCGTGCCGGGCGCCACGCTGGCCAACGTGCTGCACTGCGTCGAGCAGGGCGTGCACGCCGTCGTCGGCACCACGGGCTGGACGGACGAGTCGATGAGCCAGGTGCGGGCGGCGCTGGCGGTGCAGCCGAAGGTCGGCGTCCTCATCGCACCGAACTTCGCCATCGGGGCGGTCCTGACGATGCGGTTCGCCGCGCAGGCGGCCCGGTTCTACGAGTCGGTCGAGGTGATCGAGCTGCACCACCCCGACAAGGTCGACGCGCCTAGTGGGACGGCCATCCGCACCGCCGAGGTCATCGCCGAGGCCCGCCGCAGCGCGGCCGTGCCGCCGGCCCCCGACGCCACGACGAGTGCGCTCGACGGTGCTCGCGGCGCGCAGGTCGACGGCGTGCCGGTGCACGCGGTCCGGCTGCGTGGCCTCGTCGCGCACGAGGAGGTCCTGTTCGGCTCGCCCGGCGAGACGCTGACCATCCGGCACGACTCCTACGACCGTGCGTCGTTCATGCCGGGCGTGCTGGCCGGCGTGCGCGGCGTCGTCGACCGGCCCGGGCTGACCGTCGGGCTCGAGGAGATCCTCGACCTGTGAGAGGAGAACGGCGCGACCGCGTCTGGGCCGCCGGCATGGCGGTCCTCGTCGGCGCACTGCTGGTGCTGGTCGTGTGGCGGGGCGTGCTGCTGATCGGGTCCGCGACCGCGGCCGGCGTGGGCATCGGCCTGGCGGTCGTGGTCATCGCGGCGGTCGGTGCCTGGGTGCTGTGGCGGTCGGTGCGGTTCGGGCTGCGCATGCAGGCGCTGGCCCGCGAGCTCGAGAGCGAGGGCGGCCTCCCGGTCGACGACCTCCCACGCCGGCCCAGCGGCCGGGCCGACCGCGCGGCGGCCGACGAGCTCTTCGAGCGGCGCCGCGCCGAGGCCGAGGCCAACCCCGAGGACTGGCGGGTCTGGTTCCGGCTGGCCCTCGCTTACGACGACGCCGGCGACCGGTCGCGGGCTCGCGAGGCCGCCAGGCGGGCGGTTGCCCTGCACGGCTGAGCCGTCCGGGGCCCGTGAGGCTGCCCGGCGGGCGGTTGCCCTGCACGGCTGACGGTTGTCCTGCAGGCTGAGCCTCGCGCGGCGTCGCGCCGGAGTGGCGCGAGCCATGCCGCATCGCGATCCCTGCCGGCGCGCGGCGGATTCACACCCGGAATGCGTCAATCACCGGCGAACAGGTGTTGGACGCGACTCGGCCCGCGCGCCAAGGATGGATCACGGATGAGCGGTGCGCGATGGGTCGGCCGGACCGGGCTCCGCTGCGACCGGTGAGATCGGCGCGGTGGTCCGGCCGAAGCGCATGGCCACCACCTCTCGAGAAGGGAACCACGATCATGAAGCTCACGACTGTCACGAACGTCTCCGTCGACGGTGTGATGCAGGGACTCGGCGGGCCCGACGAGGACCGGCGCGAGGGGTTCGAGCGCGGCGGCTGGGCCCTGCCGCTGTTCGTCGACGAGGCCGAGGCGTACCTGGGCGAGGGTCTACGCGCGCGCCGACGCGTTCCTGTTCGGCCGGCGGACCTACGAGATCTTCGCCGGCTCGTGGGGGACGTGGGCCGATCCGGGCGACAGCCCGATCTGGACGGCGCTGAACAAGCGGCCCAAGTACGTGGCGTCGACCACGCTCACCGACCCTCGCTGGGCGGAGACGACGGTCCTCTCCGGAGACATCACCGCCGCCGTCCAGGAGCTGAAGGCGACGCCGGGCGGGGAGCTGCAGGTGCACGGCAGCGGCTCCCTGATCCGCTGGCTGCTCGACCACCGGTTGGTCGACGAGATCGTCCTGCTCACCTATCCCGTGGTCGTCGGCCAGGGCGTGCGCCTGTTCCCCGACGCCGGTCCGGACGCCGCACTCGACCTCGTCGACTTCCGGGCCTTCCCGAACGGCATCACGGCCCAGATGTACCGGCCCGCCGGGCAGCCGCGATACGCACCGGCCACGCTGATCGCGGCCGGGTAGGGAACGCCCAAGCGGGCGCACGGCGGGGGACTGGTCCGCCCGGCTGCCACAGATCACTTCTCACCGAGATCTAAACCCGGCAAGGTAGGGGATCACACAGGGGGTGGGATCGAGGGAGACGGATGATGCGTGCGCAGCGGAGCAGGCGGACAGCGACAGTGGCCATCGTCGGGACGATCGCCCTTGCGGGCGTAGGGCTCTTCGCGCCCGCCCAGGCGACCGCGGACCGGCAGCAGACCAGCCCACCTCCCAAGCAGCCCACCGCCACCGGCTACGGCGGCGCGGTCGCGACCGTCGACCCCGACGCAACGGCCGCCGGTCTGCGGGTGCTGCGCCGAGGCGGGACGGCGGTCGACGCGGCCGTGGCGGCGGCCGCGGCGCTGGGCGTCAGCGAGCCGTTCTCGTCCGGCATCGGCGGCGGCGGCTTCTTCGTGTACTACGACGCCAAGTCCGGCGCGGTCAGCACGCTCGACGGCCGCGAGAGCGCCCCGCAGAGCGCGACCGAGCGGCTGTTCCTCGACGAGAACGGCGCACCGCTGCCGTTCGCCGAGGCCCGGGTCAGCGGCCTGTCCGTCGGCACCCCGGGCACGCTGGCGACCTGGGACGAGGCGCTGGACCGCTGGGGCCGCTTCGACCTCGCCCGCAACCTGCGCCCGGCCATCGAGCTCGCCGAGGACGGGTTCGTCGTCGACCAGACGTTCCGGTCGCAGGTCGAGGCCAACGCCGCGATCTTCGCCGACTTCCCGGCCACGGCCGAGTTGTACCTGCCCGGTGGTGCGCCGCCCGCCGTCGGCAGCGTGCTGCCGAACCCGGACCTCGCCGACACCTACCGGCAGATCGCCCGGCACGGCATCGACGTCTTCTACGAGGGACCGATCGCCGACGAGATCGCGGCCACCGTGCAGGACCCGCCGGTGCGTGACGGCGCCACGCGCAACGTCCGGCCCGGCGACCTGACGACCGAGGACCTGGCCGGCTACGAGGTCATCGAGCGCGACCCGACCCGCGTCGAGTACCGCGGCCTGCAGGTGTACGGCATGGCGCCGCCGTCGTCGGGCGGGTCGACCGTCGGCGAGGCGCTGAACATCCTCGAGAACGCCGACCTCGGCGCGATGGACGAGGCCCAGGCGCTGCACCACTACCTGGAGGCGACGGCGCTCGCGTTCGCCGACCGCAACCGCTACGTCGGCGACCCCGACGTCGTCGACGTGCCGCTGGAGGAGCTGCTGTCGCAGGACTTCGCCGACGAGCGCTTCTGCCTGCTCGACCCCGACGCCGCCGCGCCGAAGCCCGTCGCGCCCGGTGTGCCGGACGGCGACTACGGCGACGGCTGCGCGACCGCGGCCGACCCCGCCGCCGTCGCCGACGAGGGCTCCACCACGCACCTGACCACGGCCGACCGCTGGGGCAACGTCGTCGCGTACACGCTGACCATCGAGCAGACCGGCGGCAGTGGCATCACCGTCCCGGGCCGCGGGTTCCTGCTCAACAACGAGCTCACGGACTTCAACTTCGCCCCGACGCAGGGCACCGCCCCCGACCCGAACCTGCCCGGCTCGAACAAGCGGCCGCGCTCCTCGATGGCGCCGACGATCGTCCTCGACGGCGGCGGCGACCCGCTGCTGGCCGTGGGCAGCCCCGGCGGCGCCACGATCATCGGGACGGTGCTGCAGACGCTGGTCAACCGCATCGACCTCGGCATGGATCTGCCGGAGGCGGTCGCCGCGCCCCGCCTGTTCCAGCCCAACGGCGTCAACACGTCCACCGAGCCCGCCATCGCCGACGGTCCGCTCGGCGCGATCCTGCGCGACGAGTACGGTCACTCGCTCGCCGAGACCGCTGAGATCGGCGCCGCCACCGGCATCGAGTTCCTCGGACGGCACCGGCTGCAGGCGGTCGCCGAGCCGGTCCGCCGCGGCGGCGGCAGCGCGGGCGTGGTGTTCCCGCAACGCTGGCCCCGGTGACCAGCACGCTCGACCGGCTGCGCCGTGCGCTGCCGGTGCTGGCCGAACTGCCCGCGCCGCTCGCCGAGCGGCTGGACCTCACGAGCCTGCTCGTGCCCGGGCCGGAGCTCGCTGCGGCCCGGCGCGAGCTGGAGGAGCGGCTCGGCCACCATGTCGTCAGCTATCGCGCGGGGCGGGCGGACCCGCCGGCGGACGGCGCGAGGTTGCACCTGTGCCGCCTGCTGGAGCCGGCCGAGCTGACCGACGACGACCTGGCCGCGCTGCGTGCCGCCGAGGCGTCGGATCCCGGCGCGGGTGCGGTGCTCGTCGCCTACGCCAAGCCGATGAGACTGCGGCCCGGGGGAGGAGCGGCGCCTACGTCAGCGCGCGCAGCACGGCGGTGGTCGCGGCGGCGACGATGATCACCACGAGGAACGACTGCCGCAGCAGCAGGGCGACCACGCCCGCGGCCACCCCGGCCAGCAGCCGCAGGTCGAGCCCGAGCGAGCCGCCGGCGTCGAACACCTCGACGGCGACCAGTCCGGCCAGCATCGCGACCGGCAGCATCGTGGCCACCCGCTGCACGTCGTCGCGTTCGAGGACCGACGCCGGCAGCGACACCCCGGCGAGCTTGAGCAGGTAGCAGCCGACCGAGGCGACGATCACGGCGATCCAGACGCCGGTCATCGCGCCCCCCCCCGCGACTCCGCCGCGGCAGCAGACCGGCGACGACGGCGATCGGCGCGGCCGCCAGCACGGGGACACCGGCCGGCACCAGCGGGATCAGGGCCGTCGCCACCAGCGCACCGCCGGCGGCCACCCACCGTCCTTCCGCGGTCCGCAGCCGCGGCCACAGCAACGCGAGGAACGCCGCCGGCACCATGGCGTCCAGCCCGAGCGTGGCGGGGTCGCCGATCGCCGACCCGGCCAGCGCGCCCACCAGCGTCCCGCCGTTCCACAGCACGAACAGCAGCACGCCGGTGACCCAGAACGCGTAGCGCTGCGCGGACCGCTCGTCCCGGCCCACCGCCATGGCGGTGGTCTCGTCGATGACCAGGTGCGCGGTGGCCAGCCGGCGCGGCCCGGACAGGGCGCGCCGGCCGAGGATGCGGGTGAGCGGTACCCCGTAGAACGCGTTGCGCACGCCCAGCAGCAGCGCCGTCGGCACGGCGGTCAGCCCGGCGCCGCCGCTGCCGATGACGCCGACCAGCGCGAACTGCGACGCGCCGCTGAACATCACCAGGCTCAGCACCATGGTCTGCCACACGCTGAGCCCGGACGCGACCGAGACGGCACCGAACGAGGCGCCGAACGCCCCGGCGTAGGCGGCCATGCCGACGCCGTCGCGCCGGATCGCGGACCGCGAATCCTGACCCATGCGGCCAGACAGTACTGAACCGGACCGACAGCCGGCGGCCCGATCCCGCATGGCGATACCCGCTACGCTGAGCGGCCTGTGGAGGGCCGCGCATACCGGCGTCGAGTGGGCGCCGGAGGCTCCCAGAGTCGTCGGCCGAGAGCGTGAGGTGACCGGAGCGAGCGAGTCTCGCATGCGCGGCCCGAGACGTGAGGAGTGTTGATGCTGTTCCAGAAGCGCTTCTGGGCGGGCATCGCCGACGGCACGGTGACGCTGGCGTTCCGCCGCTGGGCCCGTCAGCAGGTGCTGCCCGGCCGCCCGTACCGCACACCGGCCGGCCGCATCGAGGTCACCGCGGTCAGCGTCGTCGACCCCGCCGACATCACCGACGACGACGCCCGCGCCGCCGGGCACCCCGACGCCGCCAGCCTGCTGGCCGACCTTCCCGGCGACCCCGCCAACCCCACGTACCGCATCGAGTTCCGCCCCGCCACGGACCCGGACCCGCGCGCTGAGCTGGCCGCGGGCGCCGACCTCGCTGCGGACGAGATCGCAGCCATCACCAAGCGGCTCGACCGCCTTGACCGCGCCTCCTCCTACGGCGCGTGGACCCGCGAGACGCTCCGGCTGATCGAGCAGCACCCCGAGCGCCGGGCCGGCGACCTCGCCGACATGGCCGGCCGCGAGCGGGCACCGTTCAAGCTCGACGTGCGCAAGCTCAAGAACCTCGGGCTGACGCAGAGCTTCCCGATCGGCTACCGCATCTCGCCGCGCGGCCGTGCCTACCTCGACGCGACGGCGGACGACTGAGGTCCGGCGGCGTCAGCGCCGCGGCTGGTCCGACGGCCCGACGTGGTCGTCGAGCCACTGCTTCAACGGCGCCAGCTCACGCCAGGCCGCGGCGATGTGGGTGGCCGCCGCCGGGGTGTGCAGCCAGTCGGGCGCGCCGGGCTCGCTCCAGCCGACCAGCGCCTTCTGCCGCAGCAGCTCGATGCGCGGGTGGTCGGCGTCGTAGCCGCGCGGCCGGGTCTTCAGGGCGTCGCCGCCCACGACGTACCCGGCTTCGCGCAGCGACTCGACGATCTCGGCCAGCGCCTCGCCGCGCCGGGAGTCGTCGACGGCGACGCGGTAGCGGGCGATCTGGTCGGGCGCCATCTGGTAGTAGCCGACGGCGATGAACAGGCCGGGCGCGCCGACGTGCACGTAGTGGCCGCCGACGACGACGCCCTGGTGGGTCTTGTACGGGCTCTTGTCGGCGGCGAACCGGACGTCGCGGTAGGGCCGGAAGAACCGGATGGTGCCGAACTCGGGGGAGAGCTGCTCGGCCAGCGCCCGCATCGGGTCGCGGACGGACTTCTCGTAGACGTGCTTGTTGGCGGTCCAGAAGGACTTGGTGTTGTCGTTCTCGAGGTCCTCGTAGAAGTCCAGCGCCTCGACCGGGATGCCGGCGAACGTCACGACGACGCCTCCTCGTCCGCACTCAGCGACGTGTGCAGCCGCACCTGGCGCAACGTCGCCGAGCCGTCGCCGGTGAGGTCGAGGGTGCGGTGCGCGGTGTCGGGGGCCCAGCCGGCCGGTTCGAGGAACCCGCGCATGGCGTCGTCGCCCACGACCAGCCACATGCGGGCGCGGGTGAAGCCGTCGGCGCGCAGGGTGTCGGCGACGGCGGCCAGCAACCGCGAGCCGTGCCCCTCGCCGAGGGACGCGGGGTCGACGTGGAACGCGACGACCTCGCCGTCGCCGGGCTGGGCGTCGGGGTCGTCCGACGGCGCGGTGGCGGCGAACCCGACCACCCGGCCGGCGTCGAGCGCGACGAGCACGCGATGCCGCGCCGACGGGGGACGGGTGACGGCCTCGCGCCAGGCGGCCGCGAACGACGTGGCGTCGACGTCGGCGAGCAGGGCCGCCGGCAACAGGGGAGCGTAAGACGCCGTCCAGGCCCGGGCCTGCACGGCACCGATGGCGTCGGTGTCGGCGGCCCAGGCGAGACGGACGGAGCGATCGGCGACGGGCTGCTCGGACACCCGTCCTACGATACGGCGCGTGCGTGGTGGGGGCACTCGGCGGGGACGTCCTCGTCCCCTGGCGGCATCCACCCGAGGCTGGGCAGGAAGCCGGGCAGCACCGTCGAGTCGTCGTAGTAGCGGTGGTAGACCGGCGACGTCGTGCTCGACAGCGGCGGCACGACCCACGACCACTCCGCGTGCGGGGTGCGGCCGGCCCGCTCCTCCTTCGCGACGAACCGCATGAACATCTCCGACTCGTGGTGGTGGTCGGCGATCTTCACCCCGGCGGCGTCGAACGAGTGCAGCACCGCCCGGTTGATCTCGACCAGCACGCGGTCCTTCCACAGGGTGCGGTCGTCGTCGACGTCGAGGCCGAGCAGCCGGCCCACCTGCGTCATGCGGTCGTACCGGTCGGCGTCGACGAGGTTGCGCGAGCCGATCTCCGTCCCCATGTACCAGCCGTTGAACGGCGCCGTCGGGTAGGTGATGCCGCCGATGCGCAGCGGCATCGACGAGATGGCCGGGACGGCGTGCCACTTGAGGTCCAGCTCGGCGAACCAGGGGAACTCCGGGTGCGACAGAGGTACCTCGAGGACGGCGTCGCCGGGGATGTCGAACAGCCGGACGCCGTCCTCGGGGGTCTCGATGGCCAGCGGCAGTACGTCGAAGTCGGTGCCCTTGCCCGACCAGCCGAGGCTCTCGACCCAGCGGGTGAACTCGGCCTGGGCGGGGTCGCCGATGACGGTGTCCATGCCCTGGTAGCCCGCGTACCGGATCAGCTGGCTGTTGTGCAGCCGCGGCGCCGGCCGGCCGGGCTGGTCGGGGGCGAACAGCGTCAGCACCGGCCGGATGCGTCCGTCGTTGGTGGCGACCCGCAGGTGCTCGACGCACTCGGCGGCGACGCCCTCGGCGCTGCGGACGGTTCGCCGGTCGCGGACGACGAGGCTGCGCCAGTACAGCCGGCCGATGCAGCGGTTGGCGTTGCGCCAGGCCACCTGGGCGCCGAACTGGAGCTCCTCGGTGGTGTGGCTGAACATGCCGCGCCGGCCGAACTCGACCAGCGCCTCGCTGAACCGCTTCTCGGGATCGGGAGCGTCCGGGTTCTCGGCGGCGTGCTGCCGGAAGAACGCTTCGGCTTCACTGAGGTCGACGGAGTGGATCGGAACGGCTGGAAGGCCCGGATGGTGGTGCGTCCCATCGGTCGTCACAGGGTCAGCTCCTCCGCTGTCGCAGGTGGCGGGTACCGGATCCAGATGCGGACATTTCCGGCGAATCGCCCCGAACATGATCATCGTGCCGTGAAAATGACGCACCGTCACGAATGATCTCAGAGGGCGGACGGCGCCGTCCGGCGTTCTCCGAAATCCGCCCCGACTATCCCAACCCGGCCAGAACGGGCACGATCGGCACCGCGCGAGGACGCCGCTGGTCAAGCGGGCAAACCGGGACGAATGCGACCCGGCGGGCGGTGCGATCACGTGAGCAGGGTCTCAGCGGCCGTCGCCACACCGAGCGTGAGGACGGTCACGCTGCGTGACGAAGCCCGGTCGCGGGCGAAAACCGGTGGACCGTCGCCGGCGGCCCCGGATAGTCATGGGGCATGACGGAGAACGGGTCGCGGGCGGCGCTGGGCCGGGTCGTGCGGAGGGTCGGCGGCGAGGACGTCCTCGAGGCGCTGGTGGGGCTGCCGGGATCGGACCTCACCACGCTGCAGCTCGAGCTGGCCCGCCGCCGCGCCGCCGCGCTGTCGCCCGCCGCGGTGCTCGAGCGGTACCGGCGCGACCGGTTCACCGCGCCGGCGCCGGTGCCGTTCCGGGCGCTGCGCCGGGTCGAGGACGTGCTGCTCGACGCGCTGGCGGCGCAGCCGGAGCCGCCCGAGGTGGTCACGCTCGCGCCACTGGCGCCGCTCGGGACGCACTCGGTGCTGGCGACGGTCGACCAGAACAAGGTGGTCACGACCGGCCGCGGCACCGACGTCGCGGCCGACCCGACCAACGGGCTGGCGCTCGAGGCGGCGGTCCGCCGTCAGGCGGCGCCGGCGCCCGACGCGGTCGTCCGGCTGGCGGCGATCCAGCGGGTCGTGCGCGCCCAGCTCGTCGGCGGGCCGGCGATGTTCGCGCACTTCTCGTTGTTCGCCCAGGTCACCGCCGGCCGCGACGTCGGCGGTTTGGGCTTCGAGCGGGCCGCGCTGGCCGAGCAGCTGGCCGTCCTCACGCACGCCCTCCCGCTGCTCGGCGCCGAGGAGGTGCAGGTGCCCCTCACCGTCCTGGACCCCCGGTTCCAGCCCGTCGCCGACGCGATCACCGACGCGGTCGACGGCGCCACCCTCGACCCTGACCGGGAGAGCGGGCGCGGCTACTACGAGGGGCTCTGCTTCAAGGTGCTGGCCCGCCTCGACGGCGAGCCGGCCGAGGTCGGCGACGGCGGGTTCACCGGCTGGACCCGCGACCTGCTCAGCAACCGGAAGGAACGGCTGCTCATCAGCGGCCTCGGCATCGACCGCCTGGCCGCGCTGCAGTCGCGCGTCTAACGCGGCCTGCGTTGTGCGGCTCCCCGTCCCCCTGCTGCCCCATTCTCTTGCCGCGCAACCGCGCCTCAAGCGGACCTAAGGGGGCGCTTCGCGCCGACGAGGATCCGCTTGACCCGCGGTTGCGCGGCCAAGAACGGGCAGCTATCAGGGGGACGGGGAGGATCTGGGCACGCCTCACGCTGGCGTGCCCGTTTCGCCCGGTTTATCGGGCTGTGGACGGCGATGATCATCGGCGATCGCCTACATCACGAGGATTTCCTGAGCATCACCATGCCTGTAGGGGTGTTGACGCTGGGGTAATCCTCGTGATGGCTCCCGGATCACGGTGAAATCTCACCAGGTGGACGCTCCACGACACCAACGCCACACAGTAACGGGGCCAACGCCCCGGTAGCCGTCGCCGCTCTTCCCCGTCCCCCTGATAGCCAGTCATGCCGGGCTGGCGCCCGCCGGGATGAAACTGGGGGTGTGGCTGACCGCTTCGACGTCG
>NZ_QUAL01000435.1 GCF_003579925.1 Jiangella rhizosphaerae
CCCGGCGGCCCCCCGCCCGGCGGCCCGCCGGGCAGGCCCCGCCTGACGGGCACCGCCTGGCGGGCCCGCCCGGCGACGGGCGGAACGAGGTCACTCCCAGCGGAACCAGCGCGCCGCCGCGGCGAGGCCCGCGACCGCCCAGACCGCCAGCACGGCGACCGATCCCCACGGCAGCCCGGCGCCGTCGGCCAGCACCGACCGCAGCCCCTCGGCCAGGGCGCCCGTCGGCGTCAGCTCGAGGACCGTCCGCACGCCCGCAGGAAAGCCGGACAGCGGGATGACCACGCCGCCGAGCACCAGCAGCAACAGGTACACGAGGTTCGCCGCCGCCAGCGTCGCCTCGGCGCGGAGGGTGCCGGCCATCAGCAGGCCCAGGCCGGCGAAGGCCAGCGTCCCGGCGACCAGCAGCACGACCACGGCCGCCGCCGAGCCCGACGGGCGCCAGCCCAGGGCCAGCCCGAGGCCGCCGACCAGCACGACCTGCAGCGCCTCCACGACCAGCACGGTCAGCGCCTTGGCCAGGAGCAACGCCCAGCGGGGCAGCGGCGACGCCGCCAGCCGTTTCAGCGCGCCATACCGCCGCTCGTACCCGGTCGCGATCGCCAGCGACGTGAACGCCGTCGACATCACGCACAGCGCCAGGATGCCGGGCACGAGGAAGTCGACCCGCTCGTAGTCGCCGGTGTCGAACACCGGCGCGGCGGTCAGCAACCACAGCAGGACGACCGGGATCGCGGCGGTCAGCAGCAGCTGCTCGCCGTTGCGGAGCAGCAGGCGGATCTCGAACAGCGTCTGGGCCAGCAGCATCCGGCCCGCGGGTGCCGCCCCCGGCGCCGGCGTGAACGGCGAACCCCCGCCCGACGGCGACCGCCTGGCGGCCGGCGTGGAGGTCATCGCGTCGTCCCTTCCGCCCCGATCAACTCCAGATAGACGTCCTCCAGCGACCGGTGCCCGACCTGCAGGCCCTCCGCCAGGATGTCGTTCGCCGCGCACCAGGAGGTCAGCGTCGCCAGCAGCCGCGGGTCGACCCGTGCCGTGACCTCGTACGAGCCGGGCGCGACCTCGCGCACCGTGGCGGTGTCGGGCAGCGCCGCCCGCAGCGACCCGACGTCCAGGCGGGGCGGGCCGCCGAAACGGATCACGTCGTCGGAGACGCCGCTGGTCAGCTCCTGCGGTGTGCCCTCGGCCAGCACCCGGCCGGCGTCGATGATCACGACGTGGTCGGCGAGCCGCTCCGCCTCGTCGATCAGGTGGGTCGTCAGCACGACGGTGACGCCGGCGGCCCGCAGCTCGTCCAGCAGCTGCCACGTCGAGCGTCGGGCCTGCGGATCGAGCCCCGCGGTCGGCTCGTCGAGGAACACCACCTCGGGCCGCCCGACCAGCGCCGCCGCCAGCGCGACCCGCTGCCGCTCACCGCCGGACAGCCGGCGCAACGGCGCCCGGCCGAGGGTGTCCAGGCCGAGCCGCGCCACCAGCATCGGCACGTCCAGCGGATCGGCGTGCAGCCGCGACAGGTGCGTGAGGAGCTCGACCGGCCGCGCGCCCGGGTAGAAACCGGCGCCCTCCTGCAGCATGACGCCCACCCGGGGCCGCAGCGCGGCGCCGTCGCGCCATGGGTCGAGCCCGAGCACCCGCACGCTGCCGGCGTCGGGACGGCGGAAGCCCTCGCAGATCTCGATGGTGGTGGTCTTGCCGGCGCCGTTGGGGCCGAGGACCGCGGTGATCGTCCCGGCGGCGACCCGCAGCGACAGGCCGTCGACCGCGGTGACGCCGTCGTAGCGCTTGACCAGAGACGAGATCTCGACGGCCGGCGCTGCGCTCATCGTGCGAGTGTCGCACGGGCCGCCCGGCCCGCCGACGACCGGTCGGACCGGCGGTCTCCGGCCGGGATCACAGCTCGCCGACGTCGTCCTGCTCGTCGACGACCTCGGGCTCGCGTGCCGCGCGTGCCGGGCCGACGACGAACGCCAGCGCGAAGATCAGCAGGCCGACGCCGGTCAGGATCCAGCCGATGACGCTGAGGTCGAACGCGCCGGTCCGGTCGCGCACGCCGAGGGCCAGGATCAGCCCCAGCGTCATCAGGAAGATGCCACGGCCAAGGGTCATGTCAGCCACGTACCCCCAGCCCAAGCGCACAAACCGGCGGCCGACCCGGGCTCACGCCGCGGCCGGACCGCCGTGTCGCCAGGCCTCCGCGGGGACCCGGTCGAGCACGTCCGACAGCGCGTCCAGGCCGCTCACCAGCCGGTCCGGGGTGAGCCGCCCGGCCTGGTAGCCGATCATCGTGTCGCCCGCGAACCGCCACTCCCACGCCGGTCCCGCCTCGAGCTGGGCGACGACCGGCGCCTGCAGCACCGTCGTCGCGAACAGCTGGTCGACGCAGGCGACGTGGTAACGGCGCCCGGGCTCGCCGGGCAGGTCCGCGCCGGGCCGGTCCAGAACCCGCGCCACCGCACCGGCGATGGCGTCCTTCCTGGTCACGGCGAGGTCGGGAACGTGCGCGGGCAGCGGGATCGTCACGACGCTGCGACGGTGCGGGATCGCGGTCTTCGCGGTGGGCGACGGCGTGACCTCGTAGAGATACTCGAACGCGACGAACTCCCGGCCTCGGTGGGTGCCGGTGACGACGGGGCGCGCGACGCCGCCGCCGGGGTGGAAGGGCGGGCCGGGCCAGCGGCGGGTCAGCTCCTCGTCGCCCGAGCCGACCGCCCAGCCGCGCGCATGAACGAATCCGCGCAGGTCGGCGAGGCGGCGCTGGGCGGTGAACCGCCCGTACCGCACACCCACGAGCACGGCGCCGGCCAGCGCGGCGAAGAGCAGGACGACGGCAGCTTCCATGGCCACCACGTACCCGCCACTGCCCATGATCATGTTCCCTCGCGGACGCTCAGGCGCCGTGAGGGAACATGATCACGGGAGGGGGGGAACAAAGGTAAGGCTGACCTGCGTGATGCATCGCACGGTGAGAAGGTTGAGACCCGCCCGGAAAAAGAGCACGATGGTGTTGTGAAAAACGTGCGCGACGCCACGCGGGCACCGGGCGACGAGCCCGGCGTCCAGGAGGCGCATGCGCGCACCAGGGAGCGGGTCGCCCGCTCCATCCTCGAGAACGGGCCGTCGACGGCGGCGGCGCTGGGCGAGCGCCTGGGGCTGACCCCGGCGGCCGTACGGCGTCACCTCGACACCCTGCTGGCCGAGGGCGTCATCGAGTCGCGCGAAGAGCGAGTCTACGGCCACCGCGGCCGCGGCCGCCCGGCCAAGGTGTTCGTCCTGACGCCCGCCGGTCGCGACGCGTTCGAGCAGGCCTACGACGACCTCGCGGTCGGCGCGCTGCGGTTCCTCGCCGAAACCGGGGGAGAGCACCTCGTCGCCGAGTTCGCCCGCCGGCGCATCGCCGACCTCGAGGAGCGGTACCGGCCTATCATCGAGTCGGTACCTCCGGAGCAGCGCGCGGCCGCGCTCGCCGACGCCCTCAGCGCCGACGGATACGCCGCGTCGGCCCAGGCCTCGCCGGTCTCCGGCGAGCAGCTGTGCCAGCACCACTGCCCGGTGGCGCACGTCGCCGAGCAGTTCCCGCAGTTGTGCGAGGCCGAGACGGAGGCGTTCGCCCGGCTGCTCGACACCCACGTCCAGCGCATCGCCACCATCGCGCACGGCGAGGGCGTCTGCACCACGCACATCCCCGCGGCGGCAGCGCCACGCGGGACCACAGGAAAGACGAACGAGTCCGCGGAGAGGATCTCCCACATATGACCACCACCGCTCACCCCGAGCTCGAGGGCCTGGGTCGTTACGAGTACGGCTGGGCCGACAGCGACACCGCCGGCGCGGCCGCCAAGCGCGGGCTGAACGAGGACGTGGTCCGCGAGATCTCCGCGCTCAAGAACGAGCCCGAGTGGATGCTCGAGACCCGCCTCAAGGCGCTGCGGCTGTTCGACAAGAAGCCGATGCCGACGTGGGGCGCCGACCTCTCGTCCATCGACTTCGAGAACATCAAGTACTTCGTCCGGTCGACGGAGAAGCAGGCCGCGTCCTGGGACGAGCTGCCCGAGGACATCAAGAACACCTACGACAAGCTCGGCATCCCCGAGGCCGAGAAGCAGCGCCTGGTCGCCGGCGTCGCGGCGCAGTACGAGTCCGAGGTCGTCTACCACAAGATCCGTGAGGACCTCGAGGAGCAGGGCGTCATCTTCCTCGACACCGACACCGGCCTCAAGGAGCACCCCGAGCTGTTCAAGGAGTACTTCGCCTCGGTCATCCCGGCCGGCGACAACAAGTTCTCCGCGCTGAACACGGCGGTCTGGTCCGGCGGCTCGTTCATCTACGTGCCGAAGGGCGTCCACGTCGAGATCCCGCTGCAGGCCTACTTCCGCATCAACACCGAGAACATGGGCCAGTTCGAGCGGACGCTGATCATCGCCGACGAGGACTCCTACGTCCACTACGTCGAGGGCTGCACCGCCCCCATCTACACGTCCGACTCCCTGCACAGCGCGGTCGTCGAGATCGTCGTGAAGAAGGGCGCCCGGGTCCGCTACACGACCATCCAGAACTGGTCGAACAACGTGTACAACCTGGTGACGAAGCGCGCCACGGCCGCCGAGGGCGCCACCATGGAGTGGATCGACGGCAACATCGGCTCGAAGATCACCATGAAGTACCCGGCGATCTACCTCATGGGCGAGCACGCCAAGGGCGAGACGCTGTCGCTGGCCTTCGCCGGCGAGGGCCAGCACCAGGACTCCGGGTCCAAGATGGTGCATCTCGCGCCGAACACCTCGAGCTCCATCGTGTCGAAGTCGGTCGCCCGCGGCGGCGGCCGGACGTCGTACCGCGGCCTGGTGCAGGTCATGCCGCGCGCCAGCCACAGCGCCAGCACGGTGCGCTGCGACGCGCTGCTCGTCGACACCATCTCGCGCTCGGACACCTACCCGTACGTCGACATCCGCAACGACGACGTCTCCATGGGCCACGAGGCCACCGTCTCCAAGGTCAGCGAGGACCAGCTCTTCTACCTCATGAGCCGCGGTCTCACCGAGGAGGAGGCCATGGCGATGATCGTGCGCGGCTTCATCGAGCCCATCGCGCGCGAGCTGCCCATGGAGTACGCGCTGGAGCTGAACCGGCTGATCGAGCTGCAGATGGAGGGCGCGGTCGGCTGACGCCGGCGGCCGCACCCCGACACCCAGCAGCCCGACCACCCACGAGAGAGAGCAGATGACCACGGACACGGCTCAGCAGGCCCAGCACGGCCTCACCGAGCACTCGCACGGCGCCGGCGCGCCCGACCACGGCGGGAGCGCCTTCGACACCATCGCGTCGTTCGACGTCGCCGACCACCCGGTGCCGCACGGGCGCGAGGAGGAGTGGCGCTTCACGCCGATGGCGCGGCTGCGCGGCCTGCACGACGACACCCCGCTCGACGGGCACGACTACGAGGTCAGCGTCGACGCCGACCCGCAGGTCGTCGTCGAGACGGTCGAGGCCGCCGACCCGCGGCGCGGCTCGTCCGGCTACGTGCCGAACGACCGCCCCAGCGCCCGGGCGTGGGCCGAGGCCGACAAGGTGCTGGCCATCACCGTTCCGGCCGACGTCGTCGCCGGCAAGCCGACGATCGTGCGGCTGCGTGGCCTGAGCGCTGAGAAGGCCGCCGCCGGCCACGTCGTCATCACCGCCGAGCGGTTCAGCCAGTCCGTCGTCGTGCTCGAGCACGAGGGCTCGGCGGCCTTCGCCGACAACGTCGAGATCATCACGCACGACGGCGCCCGGCTCACCCTGGTGACGCTGCAGGACTGGGCCGACGACTCTGTGCACCTGTCGCACCACCACGTCAGCGTCGGCCGCGACGCCGTCGTCAAGCACGTCGTGGTGAGCTTCGGCGGCGACCTCGTGCGCACGTCCGTCACGCTCGACTACGCCGCGCCCGGCGGCGACGCCGAGCTGCTCGGCCTGTACTTCGCCGACAGCGGCCAGCACCTCGAGAAGCGCCTGTTCGTCGACCACAACCAGCCCAACTGCCGCAGCAACGTGCTCTACAAGGGTGCGCTGCAGGGCGGGAAGGCGCACACGGTGTGGATCGGCAACGTGCTCATCCGGCCCGCGGCCGAGGGCATCAGCACCTACGAGCTCAACCGCAACCTGGTGCTCACCGACGGCGCCCGCGCCGACTCCGTCCCGAACCTCGAGATCGAGACCGGCGAGATCGAGGGCGCCGGGCACGCCAGCGCCACCGGCCGGTTCGACGACGAGCAGCTGTTCTACCTGATGGCGCGGGGCATCCCGGCCGACGAGGCCCGCCGGCTGGTCGTGCGCGGCTTCTTCACCGAGCTGATCAACAAGATCGGCGTCCCGGAGATCGCCGAGCGGCTGACCGCCACCGTCGAGCGTGAGCTGGCCATCGGCGAGGGCCTGCCGGCCGCCACGACGCACTGACCACCGAAGAACACCCGAGAGGCATCGAGACAATGAGCACCCTGGAGATCCGCGACCTGCACGTCTCCGTCGAGACCGAGGCCGGTCCCAAGGAGATCCTGCGCGGCGTCGACCTCACCGTCCGTAGCGGCGAGACGCACGCCATCATGGGCCCGAACGGCTCGGGCAAGTCGACGCTGGCCTATTCGCTGGCCGGGCACCCGAAGTACACCGTCACCAGCGGCGAGGTGCTGCTCGACGGCGAGAACGTGCTGGAGATGACGGTCGACGAGCGGGCCCGCGCCGGCCTGTTCCTGGCCATGCAGTACCCGGTCGAGGTGCCGGGCGTGTCGGTGTCGAACTTCCTGCGCACCGCCAAGACCGCCGTCGACGGCGAGGCGCCGAAGCTGCGCACCTGGGTCAAGGACGTCAAGGAGGCCATGGACCGCCTGGCCATCGCCGACGACTTCGCCGAGCGCGACCTCAACACCGGCTTCTCCGGCGGTGAGAAGAAGCGCCACGAGATCCTCCAGCTGGAGCTGCTCAACCCGAAGTTCGCCGTCCTCGACGAGACCGACTCCGGCCTCGACATCGACGCGCTGCGGGTGGTGTCCGACGGCGTCAACCGCTTCTCCGCGGGCGGCGACAAGGGCGTCCTGCTGATCACGCACTACACGCGCATCCTGCGCTACATCAAGCCCGACTTCGTGCACGTCTTCGTCGCCGGCCGCGTCGCCGAGGAGGGCGGCCCGGAGCTGGCGGAGAAGCTGGAGGAGAAGGGCTACGTCGACTACGTCGGCACCCCCGCCTGAGCCGCCGACCGTCCGACACCGAGGAGCCACCGTGAGCGCACCGCACAGCCCGCTGGACGTGGATCGGGTCCGCAAGGACTTCCCGATCCTCGAACGGCGGCTCGCCGGTGACCACCCGCTGGTCTACCTCGACTCCGCGAACACGTCGCAGAAGCCGACGGCCGTCCTCGACACCCTCGCCGAGCACTACACCCGGCACAACGCCAACGTGGCGCGTGCGGTGCACCAGCTCGGCGAGGAGTCGACGGCGGCCTACGAGGGCGCCCGCGACAAGCTCGCCGCGCTGATCAAGGCGCCCAGCCGCGACGAGATCATCTTCACGAAGAACGCGTCCGAGGCGCTCAACCTGGTCGCGCACACCCTGGCCAGCGGCCTGGCCGACGACCCGCACTACCGCCTGGGGCCCGGCGACGAGATCGTCGTCACCCAGATGGAGCACCACTCCAACATCGTGCCGTGGCAGCTGGCGGCGAAGCGGACGGGCGCGGCGTTCCGCTGGTTCGGGCTGACCGACGACGGCCGGCTCGACCTGTCGACCATCGGCGAGCTGATCAACGAGCGGACGAAGATCGTCTCGCTGGTGCACCAGTCGAACAGCCTCGGCACCGTCAACGACGTCGCCACCGTCGTCGCCCGCGCCCGCGAGGTGGGCGCGCTGGTGCTGCTCGACGGCTCGCAGTCGGTGCCGCACCAGCCCATCGACGTCACGGCGCTGGGCGTCGACCTGCTCGCGTTCACCGGCCACAAGATGGTCGGGCCGACGGGCATCGGCGTGCTGTGGGGCCGCCGCGAGGTGCTCGATGCGCTGCCCCCGTTCCTCGGCGGCGGCGAGATGATCGAGACCGTCGACATGACGGGGTCGACGTTCGCCCCCATCCCGCACAAGTTCGAGGCCGGCACGCCGCCCATCGCGCAGGCCATCGGCCTCGGCGCGGCGGTCGACTACCTCACCGGCGTGGGCCTCGACCGCATCCACGAGCACGAGCTGGGCCTGACGGCGTACGCGCTCGACAAGCTCAACGCCGTCGACGGCGTCCGGATCATCGGGCCGAACTCCATGGAGTCGCGCGGCGGCACCGTCTCGTTCGTCGTCGACGGCGTCCACCCGCACGACGTCGGCCAGCTCCTCGACGAGCAGGGCGTCGCCGTCCGCGTCGGGCACCACTGCGCCCGGCCGGTCTGCGTCCGGTACGGAATACCCGCGACCACCCGAGCGTCGTTCTACCTGTACACCACGTTCGACGAGATCGACGCGCTCGCCGACGGTCTCCATCAGGTGAAGAGGTTCTTCGGGTGAGCGACAGCCTGTACCAGGAGATCATCCTGGACCACTACAAGCACCCGCACGGACGCGGGCTGCGCGAGCCGTTCGGCGGCGAGGCGCACCACGTCAACCCCACGTGCGGCGACGAGATCACCGTCCGGGTCGCCATCGACGGCTCCACCATCACCGACGTCTCGTACGACGGGCAGGGCTGCTCGATCAGCCAGGCGTCGGCGAGCGTCCTGCACGAGCTGCTCACGGGCACGACGGTCGAGGACGCCTTCGCCGTGGAGAAGACCTTCACCGAGCTCATGCAGGGCCGCGGCCAGGTCGAGCCCGACGAGGACGTGCTCGGCGACGGCATCGCCTTCGCCGGCGTCGCCAAGTACCCCGCCCGGGTCAAGTGCGCGCTGCTGAGCTGGATGGCGTTCAAGGACGCGACCGCTCGCGCGCTCACCGGCGCCGGGCAGACTTCCGAGGAGGAGACCCGATGACCGCCACCGTCGACCTCGAGGACCTCAAGGAGGCCCTCCGCGACGTCGTCGACCCCGAGCTGGGCATCAACGTCGTCGACCTCGGCCTCATCTACGGCGTCACCGTCGACGAGCAGAACGTCGCCACCATCGACATGACGCTCACCAGCGCCGCCTGCCCGCTCACCGACCTCATCGAGGAGCAGGCCGCGGCCGCCACCGACGGCCTGGTCAGCGAGCTGCGCATCAACTGGGTGTGGATGCCGCCGTGGGGACCTGACAAGATCACCGACGAGGGGCGGGAGCAGCTGCGCGCGCTCGGCTTCAACGTATGAGCGCACCGCAGGCCGTCGTCTTCGACCTCGGGGGAGTGCTGGTCGACTGGGACCCGCGCTACCTCTACCGCACGCTGCTGCCGTCCGAGGACGCGGTGGAGCGGTTCCTCGCCGAGGTCACGACGCCGGAGTGGAACGCCGCGCAGGACGCCGGCCGCACCTGGGCCGACGCCGTCGCGACGCTGTCCGCCGAGTTCCCCGAGCACGCCGAGCTGATCTCGGCCTACGACACCCGGTGGATCGAGACCATCGGCGGCGAGATCGAGGGCACCGTCGAGCTGCTGCGCGAGCTGCGCGACGCCGGCTCCGTCGGGCTGTTCGCGCTGACCAACTGGTCGGCGGAGAAGTTCCCGCTGGCCATGGAGCGGTTCGAGTGGCTGTCGTGGTTCGAGGGCATCGTGGTGTCCGGGACGGAGCGGCTGGTGAAGCCCGATCCGCGCATCTTCCAGCTGCTGCTCGACCGCTACGGTCTCGACGCGTCGTCGACGGTGTACATCGACGACAATCCGCCCAATGTCGACGCCGCCGCGGACCTGGGCATGACCAGCCTGCACTTCACCGGCCCCGACCGGCTGCGCGACGAGCTGTCGCAGCTGGGCCTGGTGTCACCCGATCGTTCATCCGAGGAGTGAGAGATGGCCGTCCGACCGATCCGGCTGTTCGGCGACCCCGTGCTGCGCACCAAGGCCGAGCCCGTCGTCGACTTCGACCGTGAGCTGCGCCAGCTCGTCACCGACCTCGTCGACACCATGCAGGCCGCGCCGGGCGCCGGGCTCGCCGCCCCGCAGATCGGCGTCTCCCTCCGCGTCTTCACCTACGACGTCGACGACGTCGTGGGCCACCTGATCAACCCGTCGCTCGAGCTGTCCGAGGAGGAGCAGTTCGGCCCCGAGGGCTGCCTTTCGCTCCCCGGCCTCGAGTACGACTGCCGCCGCGCCCTGCGCGTCGTCGCCCACGGCTTCAACATGTACGGCGACCCCGTCACCATCGAGGGGTCCGAGCGGCTGGCGCGCGCCATCCAGCACGAGACCGACCACCTCGACGGCATCCTCTTCATCGACAAGCTCGACCGCGAGGCCCGCAAGGCGGCGATGAAGGTCATCCGCGAGGCCGACTGGGCGGGGGAGCAGGCGCCGGTCATCAAGGAATCGCCGCACGCGACGTTCGGCCGCGCCATCTGACGCCGGCGCCGGCTCCGCCCCGCGGCGTGGCGCACTCCGAGGACGCAACCCGCAGCGCCCCCGAGTTGATCTTGGAGTTGTTCGGCAATCGCCGGGCGAAATGTCCGATAGATGGCCGAACAACTCCAAGATCAACGTCGGCGTGCGTCAGGAGGCGTCCGGGCGGGCGTCGTAGCGCAGCAGGACGAGCTGGGAGTCGTCCAGGCGGCGGGCGTCGAGCAGCCGCAGGGGAGTGCAGGGCCCGCCGTCCCATACCGGCGTGCCGCCGCCGAGGAACGCCGACCCCACCAGCAGGTGCACCTCGTCGACCAGGCCGGCCCGCAGCAGTGACGTCCACAGGGTGCGGCTGCCGAACGTGAGGATGTCACCGCCGTCCTGCTCCTTCAGCGCCCTGACGACGTCCGGCGCGTCGGCCCGCTTCACCACCCGGGCATCGCCCCACGGTTCGGACGGGTCGAGCGTCAGGCCGTCCGAGACGACCACCTTCTCGATGGCGTTGTTGCGCCGGGAGATCTCCCGCTCCGCCTCGCGCACGTCCGTTCGGTCGGCGACGGAGGGCCAGTAGGACCGGAAGCCCTCGAACGACGTCCGCCCGAGCAGCAACGTCGACGCCGCCCGCAGGCGGGCGGCGTTGTAGTCGTCGAAGGTGTCGTCGAACGGCATGACCATGACGTCCTTGCCGGGGCCCTCGTAGTAGCCGTCGGCGGAGACGATGTTGGTGACGATCAGCTGACGCATGATGTGCTCCTTCCGCGTGGTGACACAGTCACCAGGGCAGAGACACAGCATGCCGCCGATTCATCGGTCCGGCGCGGAGAAATCGTGCGCGATCAGCCGGGCGAGGCAGTCGTTCCAGCCCTGGGCGTGGTTCGCGCTGTCGGCGGGGTCGGTGAACCGCTCGTGCGTGACGACGACGTCCGTCGCGCCGTCCGGTGCGTCGAGGAACTCCACCGTCACCAGCGTCTCGTCGTCCTCGCCGTCCCAGCGCCAGGTGTGCACCAGCCGGGCCGGCGGCTCGACGGTGGCGAACTCGCCGCTGACGGCCATGCCGGCGGGCTCCGACGCGATCCGGAACCGTCCGCCGACCCGCAGGTCGATGCTGCACTGAGTGTCGAACGAGTCCGGCCAGTACCAGCGGGCCAGTTCGGCGGGGTCGGTCCAGGCCCGCCAGACGCGCGACCTGTCGGCCGGGACGCGCCGCTTCAGCTGCAGGGTCAGGGGCGTCGTCACGGGTTCTCCTTCAGGTAGGTGGTCAGGGCGCCCAGCCGCTCGTCCCAATAGGCGCCGTACTCGGCCAGCCAGGCCGCGGCGTCGCGCAGCGGCGCCGCCGTCAGCGTGCAGTACCGCTGCCGGCCCCGCTTCGCCGTCGCGACTAGCCCGGCGCGCTGGAGGACCGAGAGGTGCTTGGTCAGCGCCGGGAGGCTGGCCGCCAGGGGAGTGGCCAGCTCGGTCATCGTCGCCGGGCCGAGGCGCAGGCGTTCGACGACGGCACGGCGGGTCGGGTCGGAGAGTGCCGCGAACACGACGTCCAGGCTGCTCGGGGCGGGGCGAGCGGGGCTCATGCCGTCGGACAATACTTCACCACATGGTGAAGTGACAAGCACCCCGGCTTGTGTTCGCTGGTTCCGTAGTGCTACGGTTCATTAGCCAAGTAATGAACCTAGGAACCGAAGGGGGTGTGCATGTTCGACGACCGGAGCCCGATCTACCACCAGATCGCGGAGGCCATCAAGAACGACATCCTCAGTGGCGCGTTGGGAGCTGACGAGCAGGTGATGTCCACCAACCAGTACGCGGCGTACTACCGCATCAATCCGGCGACCGCCGCCAAGGGCTTCCAGCAGCTGGTGGACGAAGGCGTCCTCTACAAGCGGCGGGGCATCGGCATGTTCGTCAGCCCCGACGCCCGCGACATGCTGCTGTCCCAGCGTCGCGAGCGGTTCTTCGCCGACGTCGTCGAGCCGATGATCGCCGAGGCCCGGGTCATCGGCATCCCGCTCGACGACGTCGTCGCCCGCATCCAGACGCTGAAGGGTCGTGAGTCGGCATGACGTTGGGCATCGAGATCGAGAACCTCACCGTCCGCTACCCGGGCGTGACGGCGATCGACGACCTCACGCTGAAGCTCGAGGGCGGCAAGATCTACGGGCTGCTGGGCCGCAACGGGTCGGGTAAGACGACGCTGCTGTCGCTCATCGCGGCGTTCCGCCGGGTCACCGAGGGCGCCATCCTCGTCGACGGTGAGGCGCCGTTCGAGAACGAGCGGCTGACGCAGCAGATCTGCCTGGTTCGCGAGAGCGGCGACATCGTGGTCGACGGCGACAGCGTCAAGGGCATCCTGCGCCGCTCGCGCCGGTTCCGGCCGCACTGGGACGACGAGTTCGCGCACCGCCTGCTCGACCTGTTCCAGCTGCCGCTCAACCGCGGCGTCGCCAAGCTGTCGCGCGGGCAGAAGTCGGCGCTCGGCATCACCGTCGGGCTGGCGTCGCGGGCGCCGCTGACCATGCTCGACGAGGCGTACCTCGGCATGGACGCGCCGTCGCGGTACGCGTTCTACGACGTCCTGCTCGAGGACTACATCGAGAACCCGCGCACGATCATCCTGTCGACGCACCTCATCGAGGAGGTCGCGCGGCTGTTCGAGGAGGTCGTCATCATCGACCGCGGCCGGCTGGTGGCGCACGACGACACCGAGTCGCTGCGCATGCGCGGCGCCGCCGTCGTCGGCCCCGCCGCCGCCGTCGACGACTTCACCACCGGCATGACGGTCCTCGGCGAGCAGCGCCTCGGTGGCACGAAGTCGGTCACCGTCTACGGCGAGATCGACCCCGATGCGCGCGCCGTCGCAGCCGACTGGGGCCTGGAGCTGTCGCCCGTCGCGCTGCAGGACCTGTTCGTCCACCTCACGAAGGGAGACCGGGCATGAGCGCCCTCACGTACCGCCGCTCCCGGGCGTCGTTCCTGGACCTCTCGGCCGGCTTCTCGCAGGCCGTCGGCTGGTTCATCGTCACCGTCGCGGTGATCTTCCTGGTCATCGGGGTGATCATCGACCTCGCGACGGGCGGCACCAGCGAGAGCATCTGGGAGAACTCCGCCTACGCGACGCGGTATTTCCCGCTCTCGATGGGCATCATGATCACCGCCGCCTACCTGCCGGTGGCCGTGGCCTCGGGCGTCACCCGGCGCAGCTTCGGCTGGGCGGGCGCGGGCGTCGTCATCGCGCTGTCCGGTCTCATGGCGCTGTTCGAGGCCGGCGGCTACCTCATCGAGTACGGCCTGTACCGCGCGGTCGGCGAGACGCCGGAGTTCACCACGCCGCACCTGTTCGACCAGGGCTACCAGTTCTGGCTCATCGTCCCCGAGGTGTGGATCGTCGTCGCCGCCAACGTGGCCGCCGGCTGGCTGATCGGCTCGGCCTACTACAAGTGGGGCTGGTTCGGCCCGACGCTGGCCCTGCCGCTGCTGCTCCTCCCGCTGCTGGCCGTCGAGGCGATCATGGCGGTCGGCTGGGCCGGCGCGGCGCTCGACGCCATGAACGTCGAGCACCTGCCCACGGCCGCCGCGGTGCCCGCCGCGCTCGCCGTCCTCACCCTCACTCTCGCGGGAATCCACAGCTTCGTCCGCACCATCGATCTCCGGCCGCAGAAGGCCTGACACCGTCCGTCGGAAGGGACCGCAGCACCATGCCGATCATCGAAGTGACCAACCTGCACAAGGTCTACGGCTCCACCGTCGCCGTCGACGACGTCTCGTTCACCGTCGAGGAGGGCGAGATCTTCGGGATCCTCGGCCCCAACGGCGCCGGCAAGACCACCACCGTCGAGTGCATCGAGGGCCTGCGCCGGCCCGACGGCGGCAGCGTCAGCGTGCTGGGCCTGGACCCCGCCCGCGACCGGGCGGAGGTGCGCGGCGTGCTCGGCGCCCAGCTGCAGGAGAGCGAACTGCCCGAGAAGATCACCGTCGCCGAGGCCCTCGACCTCTACGCGTCGTTCTACCCGTCGCCGGCGAACCCGGCCGAGCTGCTCGCCGACCTCGGACTCACCGAGAAGGCCGGCACCCGGTTCGAGAAGCTGTCCGGCGGGCAGAAGCAGCGGCTGTCCATCGCGCTGGCGCTGGTCGGCAACCCGCGCGTCGCCGTGCTCGACGAGCTCACCACCGGCCTCGACCCGCAGGCGCGGCGCGACACCTGGCAGCTGATCGAGCAGGTACGGGCGCGCGGCGTCACGATCCTGCTGGTCACGCACTTCATGGACGAGGCCGAGCGGCTGTGCGACCGGCTCGCGCTGATCGACGGCGGGCGGGTCGCCGCCATCGACAGCCCGGCAGGCCTGGTCGCGCGGGTGGCCACCGAGCAGACGCTGCGGTTCCGCCCGTCGTCGCCGCTGGACGAGGCCATCCTCACCGCGCTGCCCGACGTCACCGGCGTCAGCCGCGACGGCGGCCACTACGTCGTCACCGGCACCGGCAACCTGCCCTACACCGTCATCACCACGCTGGCCGCGCACGACGTCGTCGCCGCCGAGCTGCGCATGGACCAGGCCAGTCTCGAGGACGCGTTCGTCGCGATGACCGGCCGGTCGTTCGAGCCGCAGGCCGCGGCCTGACACCTGACGCCGTCAGCGACCAGAAGAGGAGACCTCCATGTCCACCCTGACCAAGATCACGACGGTCGAGTCCAAGCTGTTCCTGCGCGACACCACGTCCGCCGTCATGACGTTCGCCCTGCCGATCGGCCTCATGGTGGTCTTCGGCTCCATCGGGCTGGGCGAGGACGACCCCGAGGCCGGCATCACCAAGGCGTTCCTGCCGGTCATGGCGCTGGCGCTGTCGGCGGCCCTGCTCGGGCTCAGCGTCCTCCCGACGGTGCTCGCGACCTACCGCGAGAAGGGCATCCTGCGCCGGCTGTCCACCACACCGGTCCACCCGGGCAACGTGCTCGCGGCACAGCTGCTGGTCAACCTGGCGGCATTGATCGCCGCGGCGGTCATCGTGGTGCTGCTCGGCGCCGTCGCCTTCGACCTCGGCACGCCGTCGAACCTGGCCGGGTTCCTCGTCGCCTTCGTGCTGACGGCGACCGCGCTGTTCGCGCTCGGCCTGCTCGTCGCGGCGCTGGCGCCGACCGGCAAGGCGGCGACGTCGATCGGCATGCTGCTGTTCTTCCCGAGCATGTTCTTCGCCGGCGTGTGGACGCCGGGCGACCTGATGCCGTCGTGGGCGCGGCCGGTCCGCGACGTGTCGCCGCTCGGCGCCGGCATGGAGGCGTTGCAGGACGCGTGGAACGGCGCCTGGCCCGACGGGACGAACCTGCTCGCGCTGGTCGTGGTGACGGTGCTCGCCGGCGGCGTCGCGGCGCGCGTGTTCCGCTGGGAGTGAGTGCGGGTCAGACGACCTCGGCCAGTTCCGGTGCGCGTCCGGCCGGGAGTGCGGGGAGTGAGCGCGCGGTGTCCTCGAGCAGGTGGACGCCGCGCGTGAACTCGTCGACGCGGCCGGTGTAGGGGATGCGGAGGAACCGCTCGAACGCCCCGTCGACGCCGAACCGGGGGCCGGCGATGAGGCTGAGACCCCTGGTCAGGCCGAACAGCGCGAGCGCGGAGCTGATCGGCGCGCCGAGCCCGATCCACAGCGACACGCCGCCGTCGGGCACCGGGACGTCCCACCGCGGCAGCCGCTCGTGCAGCTCGCGCACCATCACGTCGCGGTGGTGCCGCAGCTGCTCGACGCGGCGCTGGACCAGCGCGTCGTAGTCGTCGAAGACCTCGATGGCGACCAGCTGCTCCAGCTCGGGCGTCCCGAGGTCGCCGGCCGCCCGCGCCGCGTGCAGCGCACCGATGACGTCGTCGTCGGCCCGGATCCAGCCGATGCGCAGGCCGCCCCACACGCTCTTGCCGAGCGAGCCGATGGTGACGGTGCGATGGCCATCCGCGCGCGCGGCGAACGGCACATCGGTCCAGCCGCGGTCGATGTCGAGGTCGGCCGTCGTCTCGTCGATGACCAGGACGGTGCCCGCGCGGCGCGCCTCGCGGACGACGTCGTCTCGCTCCGCCGGCGACATGGAGGCGCCGGTCGGGTTCTGGAAGTCGGGGATCAGGTAGGCCAGCGACGGGCGGGCCCGCTCGAACGCCTCGCGCAGCCGCTCGCCGTCCCAGCCGTCGGCGGTTACGGGGACGGTGACCAGCCGCCCGCCGCTCATGCGGAACGCGTCAAGCGCGTGCGGGTAGGTCGGCGCCTCGACCAGCACCCGGTCGGCCTGGCGCACCAGCGTTCGCCCGATCAGCGCGATGGCGTGCTGGGCGCCGAGGGTGACCATGATCTGGCTCGGCGTGGTGGGCAACTGCCGCTTCGTGTAGTGGTGCGCGATACGCTCGCGCAGCCTCAGGCTGCCGACGAGGTCGAAGCCGCTCTTGCCGAGAACCCCCGTGAGATCGGCGGTGGCGCGCTGGACGATCGCCTCGAGCCCGCTGATGGCCGCCGGCGCGGCCCGGGCGAAGTCGACGAGGGCCGGCTGGGGGAGGGCGCCCTGTCCGTCACGCTGATGCGGCAGGGCGACCACGCTGCCGGAGCCCCGCTGGCTCACCAGGTGGCCGGTCTGCTTGAGCGCGCGGTACGCCGACACGATGGTGGTGCGGCTGCGGTTGAGCTCGTCCGCCAGCTCCCGCTCGGCAGGCAGCCGCGTCCGCGTCGGCAGCCGCCCGTCGATGATCAGCAGCCTGATGCGGTCGGCCAGCGCGTGGTACGCGCTCTGCCCCTCCGTCTCCCACTCGCCGAGCAGGGTCCGCAGATCCTTCGGCCCGATGCGCCCGCCATCCATCAGTCCAGTCTCTCATGATTGGCCTCTTGTTGAGAACAGTGGACTGGTGTTTCGTGGAAGGCGGCAGGAGATTGGTCTTGTTCATTGGGGTGGCGGGCGTCATGGGTGTGATCGTGGTGGTTGCGGTGCTGCTGCTGGCGTGGGCGCTGGCGGCCGGTCTGTGGACGGCGCAGCACGGGGACGTGCGGGCCCAGCCCTTCCGCTCCGACTACGACAGCCGCCGGCCGCGTCCGTGAGCGGGCGCCGCGTCGCGGCCGGGGGTGGCGGGAGCGGTGCCGCGGAGGCGGTACACTGTTCATCGCTCCGCAGCACGCAGGTGGGGCGGCCACGGGCTGTGGCGCAGCTTGGTAGCGCACTTGACTGGGGGTCAAGGGGTCGCAGGTTCAAATCCTGTCAGCCCGACCGATCGACTCGCCCCGTTGACGCAGGTCAGCGGGGCTTTTTCATGCCTGGCACCACCACCGACGACGCGCAGGCGCGGCGGGTCACCAGCTCCGACCACCGCATTGGGGACACGGTTCGCACACCGGACCGGCGATCGGCGGTAGTCGCCCCCAACCAGCCGGCCGACCCTGTTTATGCTCACGCCCATGGCACTCGAATGGGAGCAGATCATCGTCGACTCCAACGACCCCATCGCCCTCGGGCGCTGGTGGGCCGAGGCTCTCGGCTGGGTCGTGGTCGACGAATCCGAGGAGATCATCGAGATCCGGCCTGAGCCGGACCAGCTCCCGGGGCTGCTCTTCGTGCCTGTCCCCGAGGGCAAGACGTCGAAGAACCGGCTCCACCCCGACTTCCGCCCCGACGACCAGGAGGCCGAGGTCGCCCGGCTGCTCTCCCTCGGCGCCCGGCGCGTCGACGCCGTGCAGGACGAGCAGCACTGGGTGACCCTCCTCGACCCGGAGGGCAACGAATTCTGTGTCCTGGGTGAGCGGAAGGGCTGAGCGGGGCCAGACGGGGTTCATCCAAGAAACGAGGCGTCATGGCGCCTCGTTTCTTGGATGATCATGAGCGCGCCCATCGCCCAGCCTCGCCGCGAGGCGCATGGAGCGGTCGTTGGCGGTCTGCGTGTACAGCACCACCGGTTCACCGGGCTGCGCCCCGGCGAACCAGTCGAGTGCCGCCGTGCACGCCTCGGCGGCGTACCCGTGTCCCCACGCCCGCGGCAGGAACAGGTAGCCGAGCTCGACCTTCCCGACGACGTGGGACGGGTGGCCGCCCTCCGTGTCGCGCCGTTCGAGCGTGACGATGCCGATCATCGCTCCTTCGAGGTCGACGACGAAGAGGCCCGGGCGCCGCTCGGGCTCGTCGGGCAGCGCGCGCTCGAACTCGTCGCGCGGACGGGGGCCGCCGATGTAGGTGCCCACCTCCGGCGAGGTGAACAGCTCGATGATCGCCGGACGGTCCCGGGCCTCGGGTTCGCGGAGCACGAGCCGTTCGGTCCTGATCGGGGCGGGTGGCCAGGCGCCGGCGACGAACTCAGGCATGGGGAGCGACCTCTCGCGCGTAGCGGGTGGCCGTGGCGGCGGCGCGGTCACGGAGGGAGGTGCGCAACGACTGCGGGGCCAGGGCTTCGGCGTCCATGGCGAGCTGCCACAGCGCCCATTCGGCGTGTCGCGAATCCTGGAACGTCACCTCCAGCCGCAGCCAGCCGTCGTCATCGGGTTCCTCGGCGCGGACGGCGACCGCGCTGCTCAGCAGCTCCTCCCGCCGCGCCGGATTCACGCGGACGAGCACCGCGATGTGGCCGTCGGACAGGAACTGGGCGCAGCGGTCCCGCCAGACCCGCTCGAGGTCGACGCGGGGTGCTCTCTGCGCGGGTTCGGGGAGTTCCTCGGCGGCCAGGATGCGCGACAGCCGGTACGTGCGGTCCGCGCCCGATCGGGTGGCCAGCAGGTAGCCCCGGTCGCGCACGGTGACCAGGCCGATCGGGTCGACAGTGCGCCACTGCGGCGGCCGGCCCGTGGCCGCGTAGTGGATGCGCAGCCGGTGCCCGGCGAGCACCGCGCGCCGGACCTGGACCACCGTGGCGCCGGGCACATCGTCGGTGACGAGCCGGCGGGAGAGCAGGTCGGTCTCGGGCTCGACGAGGATGCGCTGCGCCGCGTCGCTCGCGGTGGCCCGATGACTCTCGGGCAGCGCGTCGACCACCTTGCGCATGGCCGAGGCGAGCGCCGAGCCGAGGCCGAACACCTGCTCGCCGCGGCCCGATCCGGCGGTCAGCACGGCAAGGGCCTCGTCGTGGTTCAGGCCGGTCAGTTCGGTCCGGAAGCCGGGCAGCAGCGCGAACCCGCCGTGCCGGCCGCGTTCGGCGTAGACCGGGACGCCGGCGGCGGACAGCGCCTCGATGTCGCGCAGGACGGTGCGGGTGGACACCTCCAGCTCGCGGGCCAGCGTGTCAGCCGTCAGCCGGCCGCGCTGACGCAGCAGCAGCACCAGCGAGACCAACCGGTCGGCGCGCATGCGAGAACGCTATCGGAATACCTGACGAAGGATGTCGTGATTCTCGCGGAGGCTCGTGCACGTACCGACACCGATGAAGCGAACGGAGCTGATGTGGCAATGCAACGAACGGCGGTCAACCCGGTGCCGTGGTCGGTCGAGCTGGGCTTCAACCAGGGCGAGCTCGTCTCCGGGCACACCCGGACCCTCTACTGCTCCGGACAGACCGCGATGAGCGGCGACGGCAAGCCGCAGCACGACGGCGACCCGGCGGCGCAGCTGGCGCTCAGCCTCGACAACCTGGAGGCCGTGCTCGGCGAGGCCGGCATGTCGCTGGCGAACCTCGTCCGGCTCAACGTCTACACCACCGATGTCGATCTGCTGTTCCAGCACTACGGCGTGCTGGCGTCGCGGCTGGGCGCCGCCGGAGTGGCGCCGTCCACCACGATGCTCGGAGTGACGCGGCTGGCGATCCCGGGACAGCTGGTCGAACTCGAGGGGACCGCCGTGGCCTGACGCGCTCGCCGTCCGCGCCGACGACCGGGCATCGACGCGCCGGGGCGGTCTGAGCCGCCAGAAGGCGGCCATGACCGCAGGGGTGTAGACGCTGAAGCCAACGGTTGGCGCTGGCGTCTACACCCGCGGGCCGGTACCGGCCTGCCCCTGCCTCGTCACGCGGGCGCGGCGGTGAAGTCCCACCGCGTATGGCTGAATCCTCCGGTCTTGCCGAACCCGAGCGCGCGTTCCGGCCTGAGCTCGTAGACCACCGGTGTTGCGCTCCCCATGCGGAAGGTGCCGTCGTCGTCCACCTCGGCGGCCCATGCGCTGCCGTACTTGGCGGTGTGGGCATCGGCGACCCGCTGCAGGATCTGCCGTTCCCGCACGGCGATCGCGTCGCCGAGCAGGACGATGTCCAGGCCCTCGTCCCACCGGTTGCACCCGGTCGTCACGGCACAGTGCGGGCTGGCCGCGAGATTCCGAGACTTCTGCTCCTCCGCTCCGCTGGAGAAATAGAAGGCGTCGTCCAGCCAGACGCCGACGACCGGCGTCACATGGGGCTGCCCACCGGTTCTGACGGTCGACACCCAGAACAGCTCGGCGTTCTGGAGGTGGGTCACGGCGTCCTGCCACGGGATGGGCTGCGCGTCGTCGCTGCTGTACCGCGGGTCGATGGTCGTCTCGGGCATGTGGGACACGGTTCCCCCTTGGTCTCGGGTTCCGGCGGCCGGCGAGCCGACCGGTGCTCACCTCGGACGCGGCCGCATGGCATCACCACCTACTGTGCCCCTCACCGCCCGGCCGGCGCGTCCCATGCCTGGCGGGTCAGCCGGAACCGCCTGCTCGAAGGCCAGTCTGCCCTGGGAGACGCCCCGGCCCTGATGACGCAGGCCGAGCCAGGACTCGGACCGGACCTCACGCTGGATCGCGAAGTCGTCGGCCTCGAGCTCCTGGACGCCCACCGGCTCACCGGTCCGCGGAGATGGCCAGATTCAGCGCCGCTCCGCGAGCTCGGCCAGTTCCTCGTGGGTGGGCAGCCGCAGTTCCAGCTGGGTCCGGCAGTGCGCTCCGCGGGTTGGGGGAGCGCCAGGCAGTATTCGGCCCGCCCGCCGGTCAGAGGGCGTCGGACGGGGGAGCGGCGGCGGACAGCAGGGTCTCGGCGAGGCGACGGGCCTGCTTGGCGGGGCCCGTCGGGCCGAGGGACTGGCCGGTGGCGTGCATGCCGTCGAGGACGAGCATGAGCTGGTCGGCGAGGGTGCCGGGGTCGGCGACGCCAAGCCGGCCGGTCAGCTCGCGCAGCGTCTGCCGCAGCCACGACTTGGCCGCGACCGCGTTGCGGTGGGCCGGCAGGGCGGGGTCGGGGAACTCCGCGAGCGTCTTCAGCATCGCGCAGCCGCGATAGCGGTCGGAGCTCACCTCCGCGAAGACGGTGTCGAAGATCGCCAGGATCTGGTCGCGAGGGTCGGGCCCGGCCGCCTCGGCCGCGGCCTCGCACACCGACTGGAAGTCGTGGTGCATGCGCTCGACGTAGGAGCCGACCAGCCCGTCCTTGGAGTCGAACAGGCGGTAGAGCGTCGTCGGAGCGACGCCGGCCTCCGCCGCGACGTGGTCGACGCCGGTGGCGCGGATGCCGTTGTCGTAGAAGAGCTCACCGGCGACCTGGAGCACGTGTGACCTGGTCTCACTGGCGGTTCGTGGCACGGGTCTCCCTCTCGGTTGCGATGTTAGGGATCGTTCCCTACCCTATGTTAGGGATCGTTCCCTCACCCACTCTATCCCGGCAGCCGGGTCCAGGTCACGTCACGACGAGCCAACTCGCCGGGCTCCGACCGACTCAGCGCCACACGACAAGGAAGGTGCCCATGACCACCCAGCTGACGGCGCTGAGACAGGGGAGGGCGAACCTCGTCCTGGCCACGCTCTTCCTCGGGATGTTCGTGCTCGGCAGCGCCGAACTGCTCGTGGTCGGCGTGCTGAACCTGATCGCGTCCGACCTGCAGGTCTCCGTCCCGACGGCCGGCACTCTGGTGACGGCCTATGCGCTCGGCCTGGCCATCGGCGGTCCGGTCCTCGCCGCGCTGACGATCACGCTCGACAAGCGGACCGTCCTCGTCGGCACACTCGTCCTGTCCATCGCCGGCACCCTGGTCGTGGTGCTGACCAGCGAGTACGGCGTGTTCCTCGCCGCACGCGCCGCCACCGGCGCGCTCCAGGGGCTGTTCATCTCCGCCGCGTTCCCGGCCGGCATCTCCGTCGTCCGGCCCGACCGCACGGGCCGGGCGATCGCCGTCGTGATCGCCGGCGTCGCGGTGTCGGCCGCCCTGGGCGTGCCCGTGGGGACGCTGGCCGGCCAGACGCTCGGCTGGCGCGGCTCGTTCGCCGCGCTGGTGGTGCTGACTGCCGTCGCGCTGATCGCGACCCTGGCGGTGGTCCCGTCCGTGCCGAGCAGCGGCGGCGGGGCGGGCCACCAGGCCAGGCACGCGTTCGCCCCGCGGGTGCTGGCGGTGCTGTTCCTGAACGTCCTCGTCTTCGCGGCGCTGTTCGCGGCCCTGACGTACATCGTCCCGTTCCTCGAGAGCGTCACGGACATCTCCGGCGGGCTGATCAGCGTCTTCCTGCTCGCCTACGGTGCGGCCACCGCGGTGGGCTCCTTCGCCGGCGGCCGCTTCGCCGACACGAACGCCGCCCGCACGCTCACCGTCGCGACCATCGGCGTGGCCGTGGCGCTCCTGGCGCTCTGGCTGGGCGGTGCGAACGCCGTCCTCGCGGCGCTGGCGCTGCTCGCCCTGGGACTGTTCGCCATGGGCATGCTGCCGTCCATCCAATACCGCGTGATCAGCCTCGCCGGCCCGGGCGGCGCACTGGCGCAGTCGCTGCCGGCGTCCGCCGCCAACGTGGGCATCGCGGCCGGCTCCGCCGCCGGCGGCATCGCGATCGGCCACTTCGCCGCGTCGTCCGTCGTGGTCACCGGGCTGATCCTCGCCGCCGTCGCGATCCCGGTCGCCTGGGCGACCGGCTTCCTCCGGCCCTCGGCGGCCGACGCGACGGGCGAAGCGCGCCCGGCCACCCTGACGACGGAATGACGGGAGAGAACACATGAGCAACCAGTCCGGAAGCGTCCTCCGCGCCCTGCACGTGCCCGGTGCGCCGCTCGTCCTGCCGAATGCCTGGGACGCGGCCTCCGCCCGGATGGTCCAGGCCGCGGGCTTCCCGGCCGTCGCCACGAGCAGCGCCGCCACGGCCGCCGTCCTCGGGTACGAGGACGGCGAGGCGGCACCGGTGGAGGACGTGCTGGCCGCCGCGGCGCGCATCGTGCGCGCGGTGGACGTTCCCGTGACGGTCGACTTCGAACGCGGCTACGGGCTCGCGCCGGACGAGCTCGTCGAGCGGTTCGCCGCGACGGGCGCCGCCGGGCTGAACCTGGAGGACTCCGACCCGCGCAGCGAGGCCATGATCGACGCGGCCGAGCAGGCCGACTTCCTGGCCGAGGTGCGCGCCGCCGCACGGTCCCTCGGTGCCGATCTGGTGATCAACGCGCGGACCGACTCGTTCCTGCGCCGCGCCGGATCGCCCGAGGACCAGCTGGCCGCGTCGATCGAGCGCGGCACCAGGTACGTCGCGGCCGGCGCGGACTGCGTCTATCCGATCGGCGCCGGCGACCCCGGCGCGATACGGGCGCTGACCGGCGGCATCCCCGGGCCGGTCAACGTCGGGTACGGGCAGGGCGCACGGTCGCCGGCTGACTACGCCTCGCTCGGAGTCGCCCGGGTGAGCTTCGGCCCGAGCCTGCAGCGCCACCTGTACGGCACCTTCGGCTCCGAGCTGCTCTCCGCCGTCGCCGCCGGCCGGAACCCGTTCCCACCCTGACGTGGGGCCGAGCTGGTCATCGCGGCCTGGCTAGGCTGAGGTCCTGGCCGGCTGGAAACGAGTGGAGCGGTATCGGTGTCGTCCGTACGGGTCGAGAACGACCTCGTCTATGCGACGGTGGACGGCGTCCGGCTCGCGCTGGACCTCTATCGCGCTCCGCAGCCCGACGCGCCGCTGGTGCTGTACGTGCACGGCGGCGGGTGGCGGCACGGCGACAAGGCCGAGGACGGCCCGCGGCGGCTGCTGCCGCTCGCCGAGCGCGGCGTGACCGTGGCATCGGCCGACTACCGACTGCTGCCTGACGCGGTATTCCCGGACCAGGTGCACGACCTCAAGGCCGCGGTGCGCTGGCTGCGGGCGCACGGCGCCGACCTCGAGCTGGCGACGGAGCGCATCGGGATCTGGGGCGCGTCGGCAGGCGCGTACCTGGGCTCGCTGCTGGCGCTGACGCCCGGCGACGAGACGTTCGAGGGCACGGTCGGCGGCCATCGCGACCAGTCCAGCGCCGTCCAGGCCGTCGTCCACTGGTTCGGCCCCTCCGACCTGCTCACCGCGGGGTCGCGCAGCCGGCTCGAGACCCGGCTGCTGCCGTTCGCGTTCGAGGCCGATCTGCTCGGGGTCCCCTCGGTCGCCGACGCCGCTGACCAGGCCCGCGAGCTCAGCCTGCTCAGCCGGGCCTCGGCACAGGCTCCGCCGTTCCTCATCGCGCACGGCGACCGCGACCGCATCGTCGCCCCGTCGGAGGGCGCGGCCCTGCACCAGGCGCTGAGCCGGGCCGGTGCGAGCAGCCGGTTCGACCTGCTGGGCGGCGCGGGCCACGAGGACGCGGCGTTCGACGACGCCGCGTCGCTCGCACTGACGGCGGCCTGGCTGCGGGCCGTGCTCCGGCCGGACGGCCGATGACGGGAATAGCCGGCGGCCCTCGCGCCTTGACATTCGTGGCGGCGAGTCGCGACGCAAGCGTCGCGCTTGCACGTGTTGCGGCCCGAAGGGCGCTAGTCTTGTAGACAGCTGTGCTGCAGTGCGACCCGTCGAGCGGGGTTCTCCACTGCGGCCGGCGACGAGGAAACCGGCCACCGGCCGGGACGTTCACACGTGACAGCGGCGCCAGGCTCGCCCGGATCTGCAGGCCGAGCCGCGTCGTGGGGGAGCAGTTTCGCGCGCCGCGCGACACCGGCGCTCGGCCGGCCGGCAAGGCGTGGCGCGGCCGACCCCGCCGCTGCCACCCACGTGAGCGGGGCAACTCCGGAGGAGGAGCACTTGGCGAGAGACGCCAGGCGCCGGCCCGGCGCCAGCCGGACGGCGAGCCGGTCGCGCAGGCGCGACCGGGCACAGGACGACGAGGGCATCATGTCGGTGCTCGCGCGCGCCGTGCGCGAGGTCGAGGGCAGCGTCCAGCGCGGCGCGATGAAGCCCTCGACGCGCACGAAGTTCCAGGTCATCGCGCTGCTGGTGCGCGAGGAGCGCGCCCAGGTCAAGGCCGACGAGACGCACAACGAGGCCTACCGCGCCGAGCAGCTCAAGCGGCTCGACGGCATCGCGACGATCCTGGCGAAGGTCGCCGTCCGCGACGCCTCCCTGCTGGGGTTGCTGGCCGAGGACGCGCCGGTGAGCGACGCGGCCCGGGCGCTGCGGCGCGAGATGCTGACCGCGGCCGGCCGCGACCCCGGCGTCGAGGAGGTCCCGGTCGCCGCGCCGGCCGCGGCCGCCGTCACGACGGCGAAGCGGCAGGTGGTGCCGCAGTCGGTGATCTCGCGGCAGCTCGCCAACCCGTTCCTCGCCCCCGACTACGAGGCCGCCGCCCGTCCGGCGCAGAAGAGTGCGACGCGGCCGCGCCGGCTGGTCAACTGGGAGCTGATCGGGCCGCTGCTCAGCTCGTTCGAGAACGCCACCGACGGCACGACGGCCTCCATGGCGCTGCCCGCCGCGAGCACCGTCGGCACGCCGCCGGGCCTGGAGCTGATGCCGCACCAGGCCCGGCTGGTCGCGGCCGCCGAGGCCGGGCACCGCACCTTCCTGCTGGCCGACGAGCCCGGCCTGGGCAAGACGGCGCAGGCGCTGCTCGCCGCGCAGGCCGCGGACGCCTACCCGCTGCTCGTCGTCGTCCCCAACGTCGTCAAGACCAACTGGGCGCGCGAGGCCGGACGGTGGACGCCCGCCCACCCGGCGACCGTCATCCACGGCGACGGCGACACCATCGACGCCTTCGCCGACATCATCGTCGTCAACTACGAGGTGCTCGACCGCCACGTCGGCTGGCTCGGCGACCTCGGCTTCCGCGGCATGGTCGTCGACGAGGCGCACTTCATCAAGAACAAGAAGTCGCAGCGGTCCCAGCACGTGCTCCAGCTCGCCGAGCAGATCCGGTCGCGCACCCTCCGCCCGCTGCTCATGGCGCTCACCGGCACCCCGCTGATCAACGACATCGACGACTTCCGCGCGATCTGGCAGTTCCTCGGCTGGATCGACGAGCGCAAGCCCGGCCGGGAGCTGATGGAGGCGCTGGAGGAGACCGGCCTGACGCCCGTCGACCCCGGGTTCTCGTCAGCCGCCCGCGCCAGCGTGATCGACATGGGCATCGTCCGGCGGCGTAAGAGCGAGGTCGCCGCGGACATCCCGGCCCGCCGCGTCGCCGACCTGCCGGTCGAGTTGGACGACGCCGCCGGCCGGTCGATCCGCGCCGCCGAGCGCGAGCTCGCCGGCCGCCTGGTGGCCCGCTACCGCGCCGCGCTCGAGGCGCGGGGCGCCGGCGCCACCACCGACGGCATCGATGCCGACCTCGTGCGCCGCGTGGCCGGCGCGGAGCTGGCCGACAAGTCGACGAAGACCGGCGAGAACGTGTTCAGCATGATCCGCCGCATCGGCCAGGCCAAGGCCGGCCTTGCCGCCGACTACGCCGCTCAGCTGGTCCGCAGCGCCGGCAAGGTGGTGTTCTTCGCCAAGCACATCGACGTCATGGACGCGGCCGAGGCGATCTTCGCCGAACGCGGACTGCGGTACGCGTCGATCCGCGGCGAGCAGACCACGCGGAAGCGGCAGCAGAACATCGACGCGTTCGTCAACGATCCGGACGTCGCCGTCGCGGTCTGCTCGTTGACGGCCGCGGGCGTCGGGATCAACCTGCAGGTCGCCTCGAACCTGGTGCTGGCCGAGCTGTCGTGGTCGGCCGCGGAGCAGACGCAGGCCATCGACCGTGTCCACCGGATCGGCCAGGCCGAGCCCGTCACGGCGTGGCGCATCATCGCCGCCCAGACCGTCGACACCCGCATCGCGGAGCTGATCGACGGCAAGGCCGGGCTCGCCGCCCGCGCCCTCGACGGCTCCGACGAGGAGGTGTCGTCGGCGTCCGATCTGCAGCTCGAGGCGCTGGTCGCACTGCTGACCGACGCGCTGACGGCGTCCCCGTAGGCGCCGCCGGGCGTCAGCCGTTCCGCGTGACGACCGGAGCGGCGGTGCGCTCCGTGCGCAGCACGACCAGCCGCTCGGTGCGGTCCGCCAGACGCTGCCAGCGGCGGCGCAGCGGGTCGTCGGCCGGCAGGCCGGTGTGGCAGGCGGTCGCCGCGCGCTGCCGTTCGCGGTCGACGTCGACGACGAGCACCTGGTGGCCGCGCGCCGCCTGGCCGGTCCGCAACGTCCAGGCGTAGAGCGTGCTGCCCTGCTTCGCCGCCGCGCGGAAGGCGGCCCGCATCGCGCGGACGTGGTCGGGGTGCGCGTCGTCGCCGGTGGCGTCGATGGTGAGGATGGCGTCGACGCCGTGGCGGGCCGCCAGGATCTCGTCGGCCAAGGCGTCCAGGCTGGTCAGCGCCAGCGCGCCCGGCGGATGGCCGAGCAGCGTGACGTCGTCGGCGCCGAGCTGGCGCGTGGCGCGGCCGAGGTCGCGGGCACGGTCCAGCCGCCGCCGCGGGCGGGGATCGGGCGTGCGCCCGTGGGTGAGGCAGACGATGTGGACCGACGTCCCGGCACCGGCGAACGCGGCGATGACGCCGCCCAGCGCGAACGTCGCGTCGTACGGGTGCGCACACACCACGAGCAGGGCGCGGGCGGCCGGCACCGGCCTCACGTAGTTGCTCATGCCTCAGCATCGGGGTACCCGGAACATCACCGTAGGGCCGGAAAGACCCGCGTTCTGGGACTTTCGTCCCATGTGGCCCCCGCCGGCCTCGCCACTGGCGGACCGGGTGCCGCCTCGGGCAAGGTGTGCAGCATCCCGAGACCGCGGAGGAGGGCCGATGAGGGCCGAGCAGCTGACGGCGGCGGTGTGCGAGCACGGCGAAGGGCCGGTCCAGTCGCCCCGCTGGTCGGGGCCGCGCTGGGTCGACATGCTGGCCGGTGACGTGCTCGAGCTGAGCCCGTCCGGCGAGGTCGCCCGCCGGAACGTGGGCAGCAAGGTCGCCGCCGTCGTGCGGCCGCGCCGGGGCGCGGGCTGGCTGGTCGCGACGGAGCGGGCGGTCGCGATGGCCGGCGACGACGCCCTGGACGCCGAGCTGACCAGCGGGCCGGAGCTGTGGACCGACCCCGGCATCCGCTCCAACGAGGGCGGCTGCGCCCCCGACGGGGCGTTCTACCTGGGCACCATGGCCTACGACGAGACGCCGGGCGCCGGCACGGTGCACCGCATCGACCCCTCCGGCGCCGTGACGACGGCGGTCGAGAACGTGACGATCTCCAACGGCCTCGGCTGGTCGCCCGACGGGGCCCGCGCCTACTACGTCGACACCGACATCGGCCGCATCGACGTCTTCGACTGGTCCGCCGACGACGGGCTGACCGGCCGGCGTCCCTGGGCGGAGGTGCCGGGCGGGCCCGACGGCCTGACCGTCGACGCCGAGGGCGGGGTGTGGGTGGCGACGTACTGGACGGGCGAGGTGCGCCGCTACGACGCCGACGGCCGCCTCGGCGCCGTCGTCGACCTGCCGGCGCGACGGGCCACCGCGGTCGCGTTCGCCGGCCCGGGCCTCGACGAGCTGATCGTCACGACGTCACGGCTCGGGCTCGACGACGCCGGGCCGGGCGACGGCGCGCTGTTCGCTCTTCGCGAGCCCGGCGTGCGCGGGCTGCCGGTCCTGGAGTTCGGCGGCTGACCGCGGGGGCCGTGCTGCCGGAGGTGCCGCGGGCCGACGCCGTCAGACGGCCAGCTCGGTGCGCAGCCACTCGCCGAGCACCCGGGCGCTCGCGTCGACCACCGACCGCCAGTCCATCGCCGACTCGTCGGCCGCGTCGGACACGTGCTTGACCAGCCGCACCGGAACGCCCAGCCGCCGGCACGCGTAGGCGACGGCGTAGCCCTCCATGTCGACCAGGTCGGCCCGCTGCGCCAGCGCGTCGCGCACCGCCGGATCGGCGACGAACCGGTCGCCGGTCGCGAGCGTGACGTCGTCGCCGTCGGGCAGCTCGATCAGCTCCTGCGGGTCGAAGCCGAGCGCCCTGACGAGGTCGGCGTCGAGGTCGTGGTTGAGCACCCGGCGGGGCGTGAGCAGGCCGGTCAGGCCGGGCCGCAGCGCGCCGGCGGTGCCGATGTTGACGACGGCGAGGTCGTCCGCCGCGCGCTCGACCAACGCCTGGGTCGTCGCCGCCGCGGCGGCGGTCTTGCCGATCCCGGTGACGACCACGGGCAACCCGGCGGGGACGTAGCGGGCCTCGAGCTCGGTCGCGCTCACGATGAGGAAGCTGGTCACCGGTGGAATCTATGCTCAGGCGGTCGCGGCCGGCAGCACCGGCGCCAGCATGCGCTGGGTGAACTCGTCGAGCAGCTCCTGGGCCACGGAGTCCAGCGCGATGGGGTTCGGCGTGGCCGGGCGTCGCTCGTCGTAGTAGGTGCCGTTGTCGTCGTGGTGTTGGGCGACGGCGACGAGGTTGGCGGCCGCGTGCTCGGGGCTGTCGCCGCCGACGGAGAACATCGCGTGCAGCAGGCCGGTCGAGATGACGCCGGGGTGCATGCTGACGACGTCGAGCGTCGGGTGCGGCCGCCGCCCGGCGAGGCGGCAGGTCCACGTCACCAGCGCCAGCTTGGACCGGGCGTACGCCGACGCGGGGGAGTAGCCCGGCCCGGCCAGCTCGAGGTCGTCCAGCGACAGCGTCGCCGAGTAGTGCGTCGCCGACGCGACGTTGACGATCCGCCCGGGGCGGCCGGCCCCGACGACGTCGAGGAGCAGCGTGGTCAGCGCGACCGGCGCGAGGTAATTGGTCTGCAGCGTCGCCTCGTGGCCGTCGGCCGTGAGCTCGCGCGACCGCGGGCCGGGCCGGGCGGCGTTGTTGATGAGCAGGTCGACGCCCTCGGGGCAGGCCGAGCGCACCGCCACCGCCAGCTCCGCGACCTCGTCGAGCACGCCGTAGTCGGCCCGCAGATAGACGACGTCGCCGTCCGGACCCGCCGCGGCGGAGAGCTGGTCGACCAGCCCGGCCACCTCGGCGGCCGGCTGCGGCCCGTGCACGACGAGCCGCCGCGGCCCGGCGGCGGCCAGCTCGATCGCCGTCGCTCGCCCGATGCCCGAGGTCGCGCCGGTGAGCACGATGGTCGATCCCGTCAGCCGCATGCGCCCGCCCCTCCCGCTCCGGTGAGGTCACAGTAGGCCACGGGGCGGACGATGGCAGCATGGCGGGGTGCGGGTGCAGCCGGTGACCGAGGACGTGCTGGTGACGCGGATCGTCGACCTCGTCCTCGCGACCGCGGCGGGCTCGGAGGGCGATGGCGGCGCCGGCGGCGGCGACGGCCGCGGCGTCCGGATGGTGGTCGACGGCCACCCGGCCGCGCACCCGGAACGGCTCGCCGACGCGCTGGTCGATCCGCTGCGGGCGGCGGGCCGGCCGGTGGCCCGGATCCGCGTCCGCGACTTCCTGCGGCCCCGGTCGCTGCGGCTGGAACACGGGCCGCACGACCCGGACTCGTTGCTGGACGCGTGGATCGACGTCGCCGCGCTGAACCGCGAGGTGCTCATGCCGGTCGGACCCGGCGGCTCCGGCCGCTATCTGCCGACGCTGCGCGACCCCGACACCGACCGTTCGACCCGGGCCGCGTACGTCGACGCACCGCCCGGGCTGGTCGTGGTGCTGGACGGTTCGCTGACACTGGGGCGCTGGCTCGACCTCGACCTCGCCGTGCACCTGGCGCTACGGCCGGCGACCCTGCGCCGGCTCACCCCGCCGGCGGACGCGTGGACGCTGCCGGCGTACAAGCGCTACGCCGCCGAGGTGGACCCCGAGGCCGTCGCCGATCTCGTCGTACGCGCAGACGACCCGCGCCACCCCGCGCTCGTGGTCGCCTGACCGCCCCCACCCCACCCCCGGTTCCCTCCGCCCCAGTTGATCTTGGAGTTGTTCGGCCATCTATCGGACATTTCCCCCGGCAATTGCCGAACAACTCCAAGATCAACGTCTGTTCGGGGCGCGCGGCGTGGCGGCCCGCGGGGTCCGCGCGGGCAGGGCGCGCGGGCGCGGGCGGGGGCCC
>NZ_QUAL01000438.1 GCF_003579925.1 Jiangella rhizosphaerae
CCCTCGGGGCGCGCGTCGCGCGCCCCGAGGGCCGGGAAACGGCGTGGTGCTACCCGCTCACCCGCAGGCGAGCGCCGGGTAGTCGTCCACGATCACCGACCGCCTGCCGTCGGCGGCGGTCGCGGTGACCGTCACCTCACCGGCGGGCAGGTCGGCCACCCGGGTGGCGAACATCTGGTACGCCGACGCGCCCGGCTCGATGCCGGTCAGCGGCCGCGTCCCGTACGCCGTCGCGAGGGTGATGTCGAGCGGGACGGTGTCCTCGTTCGTCGCCCGGACCGCGACGAACGCCCGCCGCCCGAGGCAGCGCACCTCGGTGGTCACCGACACGTCCACCGGGGCGATCCCGTCGCCCACCGTCAGCGTGAGCGTGGTGGACGTCGTGCCCGCCTCGCTCACGTAGTCGGGCAGGATCAGGTCGCCCTCGATGACGTACACGCCGGGGGTGTTCACGACGGACTCGTCGAAGTCCCAGTCGACGCCGATGGCCTGGTTGTCGCGCGAGCCGTCGTTGTACGACACCTCCACCTTCGTCGGCAGGTACGGCAGCTCGCCGACGTCGACGGTCTGCTCGAACTGCTGGGCGCCCTGGATCGAGATGCCGCCCTGCGAGTTCTCCGGCCGCACGTAGATGCGCGCCTCGGCGATGAGGCCGTACGTCGTGTTCGTGCCGTAGACGACGAACGGCTCGACGTTGGTCTCGGCCACCATCTCCGGCGTGATCGGCTGCCAGGTGAACGGCAGCGTGCCCCGCGGACCGCTCGAGTACTCGACGTCGAGCTCGGCCGGCAGCGTCGGCACTTCGCCGACCACGGTCCGCATCAGGACCGGGCCGGCCACCTCGCTGACGGTGTCGCCGTTGACCCGCCACCGCAGCACCCCCGTCCCGGCGCCGGAGCCCTGCACCCCGAAGATGCGGATGCGCAGGTGGCTCGTCGTCACCGGCTCGAAGTCGAGGTGGTTGTACGCGTTGCGGGTCAGCGCGCCCGCGTACGTCGACGTGCCGGTGAGCGTGACGGGCGTCCAGGTCTGGCCGTCCGCCGAGTGCTCGATGACGTACGTGTCGGGCCGGGGCATCCGCGTGCCGCCGTTGTCGTCGTACCAGTAGATGTCCGTCGACCCGATGAGCACCGGGGAGTCCCACGCGTACTGGATCCACGCCGTGGTCGCCACGCTGGTGCCGTTGTTCGGCTGTCCCCACGAGCCCCAGCCGTTGCCCGCGCCGGGCGACGAACTGGCCGGCGTGGTCGACTCGTTGACGCGCAGCGGGTTCTCCCACGGTGCGCTGCCGCTGGTGGTGATCGTGGCCAGCGCGCCGAACTCGGCCGACGTCGCCTTCTCGGTGAGCTGCACCTCGACATCGCGCTGCGTGGTGAGCTCGCCGTCCGACGCCGTCAGCCGGAACACGTAGGTCCCCGCGACGGTGCCGGTGACCTGCGTGGTCAGAGCGTTCGGCGCGCCGAAGATGACGCCGGCGCCGTCGGGCTTCGACACCGTCGACCAGCCGTAGGTGAGCTCGCCGGTGTCCGGGATGCCGTCGTCGGTGATCGCGCCCACGAGCGTCGTGGACAGGTTGCCGTCGCGCGACCGGTCGACGGTGACGGTCACCGTCGGCGGGTCGTTGACGACGTCGGGCACCTCGCGGCCGGAGTCGAAGACCTGGATCTCCGAGATCGCCGTAAAGAAGGACGGGGTGTTGGTGAACGCCACGCGCACCCGGTCGGTCGTGACGGCGTCGAACAGCGCCTCGTTGAACTTGGCGCCGGGGATCTTCGGCGACTTGAACGCGTCGGGAACGGTGACCCAGCCGCCGTCGCCGTCGGGCACCTGGATGGTGTAGCGCTGCGGCTCGCGGTAACCACCGGTCTGGCGGTCGCTGACGAACCACACCTTGACGTTGTCGAACCGCACCGGCTCGCCGAAGTCGAGCTCGACGTAGCCGCCGGGCTCGGTGGTGCCGTAGTTGCCCCAGTACGGCTCGTTGACGGTGACGCCGTCGGTCACGGCGTCGAGCGAGACCGGGCGCTCGGTCTCGCTGATCGCGCCCGGCGTGTAGTTCATCGAGCCGGTGCTCCAGCCGGGCGTGTGGAACTGCCGCCACGACGTCGGACGGGGGCCCTGCTGGGTGAACGACGACGACAGCGTGGCGCCCTCGGCGAGGTTCGGCGCGTCCTCGCCGAGGTCGATGCCGGCGGTGCGCAGGTACGACACCACCCGCTCGTCGTCGATCGCGGTGCCGACGGCGGACGGCAGCTCGGCGCCCGCGTCGGCCACGACGGTGACGGTCAGGCCGTCGTCGGACTCCACGATCTCGTTCGTGTTCGGGTCGTAGACGAACCGGCCCAGCGCGTCGGCGGTGACCTTCTTCTCGCCGTCGACGAACAGGCTGTAGCCCGCGCCCAGGCCGTAGTGGGAGCCGTCCTCGTCCCACACGATGGTGACGTCCTTGCCGTGGTAGCGCAGGTTGTTGACCATGAAGTGGTCGTAGCCGAGGTCGATCGGCCACAGCTCGATCACGTCGTCGGACCGCGGCTGGATGCCGCCCATGTCCTCGACGTAGATGTAGTTCATGTTCCCGAGCATCACGTGGTTCGGGTTGTTGCGGTTGTACGTGCGCGTGGCCGGGTTCCAGTTCGAGTAGTACTCGGCCTGGTTGGCCACCCGCGCGTCACCGCCCGGGTAGATGCTCCACGCCATCCAGTCGAGCAGCCGCGCGGCGTACTCGGGCGTGACGTACTTCTGCTCGGGGTCGTAGTGCCGCAGCGCCGAGCGGACGGCGCGGTACTGGACGGTGAAGTTGATGTTGGAGAAGTTGTTCGAGCCGCCGATCCCGAACTTGTTCTTGTCCCACTGGTTGGCCGTGTAGAACGGGAAGATCGGGAAGTTGTCCCCGTAGCGCAGGAACCGGAAGCCGTCGACGTAGGTCTCGTGCTCCTCGAACGGGATGAGGTTCTGCGCGTAGACGTCGTAGAGGTTCGACTCCCGGGCCGGGATGAGGTCGCGCTCGGCCTCGCTCAGCGGGTTCTGGGTGCCGCCCGACGTCGCGCCGTGCGAGGTGCCGGCGAGGAACATCCGCATCTCCTCGCTCCACAGCCGGCCGAGGATCGCCTCGCGGATCTGGTCGGCCGTCGTGCCCATCTCCGTGACCTTCGCGGGGTCGACGCCGGCGAGCTCGTAGAGCTGGCGGGCCGCGTCGAACGCGCCCCACACGTACGCCGACTCCGGCCGCTCGATCGTCCGCGCACCCGGTGCGCCGGCGTTCACCTTCGGGTAGCCGAAGCTGATCGCGTCGGAGTCGTTGCCCGGCATGTAGTTGGTGTCGTAGGCGATGAGGTCGTCGTCGTTGCCGTCGTAGTGCTCGAGCTGGCCCTTGCCGTCCCACTCGAAGTAGTGGGCGAACCGCTCGGCGACCGCCGCGCCGCCGCCGTGGACGTTGTACGCCTCCAGGCCCGCGGTGCCGAGGTACTGCGAGTAGTGGTTGTTCCAGCTGGTGTGGCCGGGGCTGTCGAGGAACGCCGACGAGCCGGACAGCTCGCCGATGTTGAGGATCTGCCCGTAGGCGAGGTACGGGTTGCGGATCCACTTCGTGTCCTGCAGGTGCATCGGCTGCGTGAGCGCGACGGCGTTCTGGTACAGGTTCACGCCCTCGATCGTGGTCGGGTACTGGTAGACGTAGCCCGGCTCGTTCGCGTCGAGGCTGTTGTAGCGCTCGCCCCACCAGCGGTAGACGATCGCCTTCTCGACGGCCGCGCTCGGCACGTCGATGTAGGGGATGTCGGCCGCCCAGCGGCGGTTGAACTCGGTGATCGCGGTGCGGGCGGCCTCGGCCGGCGCGAGCTGCGCGTACTCGTAGAAGCTGGTCCGCGAGTCCGGCATGGCGCCGGAGTACAGCACGCCGACGACGGACAGGTCGACCGACCCGCCCGCGGGCACAGTGACCTCGCGGTCGAGGGTCGTGCCGTTGCGGGTGAAGCCGGTCGCCTTGAGGCCGATCGTCACCCGCGACCACGGGGTGTCGATCAGGCCGTTGTTGGCGCCGCTGGTCAGCGTGCGGGTGCCGGTCAGCTCGTCGGCCGCCTCCGTGGAGGTGGTGGCCAGCGGCGCGGCGGCGCGGACGGTGAACGTGACGGGCTCGGCGCCCGGGTTGCTGAACGTCAGCGCGGTCACCGCGACGTTGTCGTAGGTGATGAACTTCGTCTGCTCGGCGACCACGCCGGTCGTGCCGATGGTGTAGCGGCCCTTCGCGTGGCTCGGGGCGTTGAATCGCTCGGCGCCCACCTCGGCGACCGTCTGGCCGGGCACCGTGACGGTGTAGAAGTTGCCCAGGTTGTTCGGCCCGCCGGCGTACGCGCTGCCCGCGAAGCCCATGACGCCGAAGTTGCTGTTGCCGCGCATGTACAGCGTGCGGCCGCGGGTCTGCAGGACGCCGTTGCCGCTGGTGCCGCGCACGCCGAGGATGCGGTCGAGGTAGTAGTCGGTCCCGCCGGCGGCGAGGTCCTTCTCGAAGATCGACTGGTGCATGCTCCCCGCGGTGTACGGCACGCCCGGCTCGAGCGCGGCCGCGACCTGGTCCTCGTTGAGGTAGGTGGGGTCGCCGATGTCCATCGTGTCGGTCAGTCCGTCGGTGTAGAGCCCGACGTCGCTCTCGTTGCCCGGCAGTACGTGCGTATCCGCGTACGCGGAGCCCGGTAACAGCACCAGGCCGCCGCAGGCCATCACACCGCTGGTCGCGGTCGCGATGGCGCGTCTGAATGTTCGTCCCGACATCACCGTGTCCTCTCCATCGGGGAACCAGGGAATGCGGACGCCGACAACGCGTCCGGTGACGTGCGTGCCGCTGCGCGGCGGTGGGCAGGAATCAGCGGATCACCCCTTCAGTGGGCGTCGGTCACGGGCAGCCGGTCCCGCGAGCGGGCCTCGGCGGCGCCATCGGCCCGGGCCCGGGCGAGCAGCTCCTCCAGCCGGGCCCGGCGACGGCGCAGCACGCGGCGCACGACGAGCACGAACAGGACGAGCACGAGCAGCAGCAGGATCTGCGCGAGCGGAAGGGCCCACGCGGTCACGGTCAGCAGCACCGCGGCCGGCGCGACCGAGACCGTCGAGCCCTCGTCCAGCACCGGCTCGACGGCGAGCCGGGCGTCGACCGGCCCGAGCGGCCAGACGCCGGACACCCGCACCGACCGCTCGACGCGGCCGCCCGGCAGCAGCTCGCGCGGCTCGCCGCCGCCGACGTCGTCCACGTCCCCGAGGACGGTGCCGGCGCCCGCCGTCGCCGTCGCGGACACCGCGACGGTGCCGGTGTTGACGGCCTCGTAGTGCACGACCAGGTCGCCCGGCGCGAACGGGTTCCACGACGGCTCGTAGGAGACGTCGGTGATCGTCGCGTCCAGCGCCGCCACGGCCTCGCCGGCGACCGTGAGGTTCACCCGCACGCCGACCCGGCTCTCGACCGCCACCTCCGACCCGGCGGACAGGATCGACGCCGCGATGCCGGCCGGGTGGTCGCCCGGCTCGGCGGTCTCGGGCACCGCGATCTCGACCGGGACGACGACCGACTCGCCGGCGCCGACCGTGGCCTGCTCCGGAACGCCGAGCCACGCGCCGCCGTCCGTCGGCGGCGTACCGGACGGCAGCATGTCGAAGCTGCCGCGCTCGGTGAGGTAGCCGTCGTTCGCGGTGATCGAGAACGTCACCGGCGCCGCCGAGTGGTTGGTCACCGCGACGTGCTCGACGGCCCGCTCGCCCGGCTCGAGCACGACGTCGATGACCCGGCGGCCGTCCGGGCCGTACTCGTCCGCCGGCGTCACGGACCACGTGACGGGGGCATCGGCGGCGCTCGCCGGGGAGACGCCCGCGGCCGCGGCGAGCACCGCCGCCGCGAGGGTCGCCGTCACCGTGCGGGAGAGGCCGGTCATGGCGCTACTGGTCGAACAGCGACAGGGTCAGCACCGAGTGGTACTCGCCCGGCTCGACGTCGGTCGGCGTGCGCAGCGCCAGCTCGGCGGTGACGTCCCAGCTGCCGGTCTCCTCCTCCGCGCTGAACGTCGAGACCAGCAGCTCCTGGCCCACCAGACCGACCGCGGGTGCGCCGGTGCCGTCGGGGATGACGCTGGAGACCGGCTCGCCCTCGGCGACGTTGCCGGTCGGCGACGTCGTCAGCAGCTGCGGCCGCCAGCCGAGGTGCTCCGCGCCGATGGTGTGCTCGCCGTTGACGAAGTCGCCGGCCTGCCCGACGACGGCCCAGTACGCGCCGTCCGGGATCTCCTCAGGGGTGCGGGTGTCGCTCACCGTCACCGTCGGGAGCGTGCCGGTGAACTGGCGGGCGGTGTCATCGGAGCCGTTCTCGGTCAGGACGACGCCGTCGTTCGGCGCGACCGTGAGGGTCAGCTGGCCGGGCGGGGTGATGTCGTCGATGACGACCGACAGGTCGACACCCTCCTCCTCGTCGGCCACCGCTGCCGTCGCCGAGCCGGCGAGGCCCAGGGCGACGAGGCCGAGTGCGGCGACGACCAGCCGGAGTCTGGCATGACGTGTGCTCATCTTCGAACCTCTCCGTCGGTGGAGCCTGAGGGCCGGCCGATCGGCCGTCCCTGGAACGCACACTGCAGAGGACCGGCGGCGATGTTAGCGTTCACACCGCCGCCGGGCCGAGGTCCGGCCGGGCGTCGCACGAGGTCACCCGGGGACGGTCGAGCCGCGGATCACCACCCGGGTGTCCAGCGCCTCGACCCCGGACCGTGGCTCGCCGTCGATGGCGGCGAACAGACGCTGCGCCGCCACCCGGCCGAGCCGTTCGAAGTTCATGTCGACGCTGGTCAGGGCCGGACGGGCGCCACTGGTGAAGATCTCCCAGTTGTCGAAGCCCATGACCGCGACGTCGTCGGGCACGGTGCGGCCGTGTTCCCGCAGCGCGTCCATGACGCCGCGGGCCACCTGGTCGCTGCCGCAGAGGATGGCGTCGAGCCCGGGGTGCTGGCCGAGCAGCATGGACGCCGCGGCCCGGCCCCAGCTCTCGGTCCACGACCCGAACCGCACCTCGCCGACCAGCTCCAGGCCGTGATCGGCGAGCGCGGCGAGCGCCCCTTCGGCGCGCTCCTGCGAGGCGCCGTAGGTGGGATCGCCGGTGATGTGGGCGATGCGGGTGCGCCCGGTCGACACGAGATGGTCGACGGCGCTGCGGCCGGCGCCGACGTTGTCGACCACGATGGACAGGTCCTCGGGGTCCTCCGAGGGCGCGTACGCGTAGACGACCGGGACCGGCAGCTCGCGGCCCAGCGACGGCCGCGGGTCGGTGCGGCTGCCCACCACGATGAGGCCGTCGACCCGCCGGCTGAGCAGCGCCTGGACGTGGTGCTTCTCGCGGATGGCGTCACCACGGGCGTCGCACAGGAAGACGGCCACGCTGTCGGCGCCGAACGCGTCCTCGGCACCCATGAGGATGGGGATGGAGAACCGGCCCTCGAGGTCGTTCGTCAGCAGGCCGACGGTGCCGGTGCGATCGGCCAGCAGGCTGCGGGCCAGCTCGTTCGGCGAGAACGAGAGCTGCTCGGCCGCCTCGACGACACGCGCGCGGGTCTCGGCGCGCACCTGCTTGCGACCGTTGAGCGCCTTGGACGCGGTGGCGACCGAGACACCGGCCAGGCGGGCGACGTCGTTCAACGTCACCTTGCGCGAGGCCGACGACGGCACGGCGTTGTTCATGCTGGTGGCGCCTCCGTTGAGAGCATTTCGGCACACCATACAACAACGCACCGAAACCGACTAGAGCTGTTTTCAAGATCTGTGCACGTGACCGGCCGTTTGACGTTTCGGTTCAGTGAACTCGCACGCCAGAGAGGGTTGACGCGCCTCTTCCGACCTCCTACGGTTCGCAGAAAGCCTTTTCGGCACTTTCGCTCTGGTGTGCCGGCAACGGAGGCATCCCACCCAGATTCGGTCCCACCGGGGAGACGGACGATGCGACGTAGTACGAGGACACGGGCGACGACGGCCGTGACCGCTGCTGTGCTGGCGCTCGTGATGAGCGCCTGCGGCGGTGACGACGACACCGGCACCACCGGCGGCGACGGCGACACGTCGGCGTCGCTGGCCGAGGGCGTCGACGACGGCAGCACCATCACGATGTGGACCAGGGCGGCCACGGAGGCGCAGTCCCAGCGCCTCGTCGACGCCTACAACGCCAGCCACGAGAACCAGGTCGAGCTGACGGTCATCCCGACCGACGACTACCTGCCACGTGTGGGCACGGCCGCGGGCGCCGGTGAGCTGCCCGACGTGCTGAGCCTCGACGTGGTGTTCGTGCCGCAGTTCACCACCGCCGGCGCGTACCTCGACATCACCGAGCGCATCGACGCGCTGCCGTTCGCCGACGACCTCGCGCAGTCGCACATCGAGGTCGGCACGCTCGACGGCGCCAAGCACGTCGTGCCGCACACGATGGACCTGTCAGTACTGTTCTACAACAAGAACCTCTACGAGCAGGCCGGCCTCGACCCCGAGGCGCCGCCCACGACGCTGCAGGAGTTCGCCGAGCACGCCCGCGCCGTCGACGCCCTCGGCGGCGACGTCAGCGGCACCTTCTTCGGCGGCAACTGCGGCGGCTGCTACGTGTTCACCTGGTGGCCGAGCATCTGGGCCGCCGGCGCCGACGTCATGAACGAGGACGGCACGGAGTCGTTCCTCGCCGAGCCCGAGGCCCAGGCCGTCTACGACGTGTGGAAGGGCCTGGTCGAGGACGACATCGTCGCGCCCGGCACCCAGGACGAGGCCGGCCCGACGTGGACCGGCGTCTTCCCCGAGGGCAACATCGGCGTCATGCCGATGCCGTCCACGACGCTCGGCCTCATGCCCGACACGTTCGAGACCGGCGTCGCGCCGATCCCGGGCGTCGACGGCGGCGAGTCGACGTTCGTCGGCGGTGACGCCATCGGCATCTCCAGCAACAGCGAGATCCCAGACGCGGCGTGGAACTTCATCGCCTGGACGCTCGGCGACGAGGCGCAGGTCGAGGTCGTCGCGCAGAACCGCGACGTCGTCGCTCGCACGGACCTCGCGTCGAACGAGTACTCCGACCAGGACCCGCGGCTGGTGACCATCAACGAGGTCGCCGGTGTCGGGCGCACGCCGTACTCCATGCGGTTCGGCGAGACGTTCAACGACCCGCAGGGCCCGTGGCTGCCGCTGGTGCGCAACTACGTGTTCGGCGACGGCTCGACGCTGGAACAGGACAACGAGGCGGTCGACGCGTCGCTGCAGAGCTGACCGGCTCCGGTGGGGCCGCTCCCTCCGCGGCCCCACCGGCACCCCGTCCGCCAGCCCGTCCGCCGCTCCGGCCAGAGGAAGGATCCGACGCTTGGCCAGCCCAGTCCTGCGGGAGCCCGAGGCCCCGCCGGCGCCCCCGACCCCCAGCTCCCGGGCATGGTGGCGCACCCGGACCTTCCAGGGAGCGATGTACGCAGCACCGGCCGGCGTCTTCGTGCTGCTGCTGTTCGTGGTCCCGCTGCTGCTCGTCGGCCAGATGTCGGCCAGCGAGTGGCCGCTGCTCCAGGGCAGCCGGGGCATCAACCTGCCCGACAACTACGCCGGCATCGCCGACGACCGGCTGTTCTGGCCGGCGGTGGGGTTCACCCTCAAGTACACCGTCATCGTCGTCGTGGTGCTGCTCGTCCTCGCGATGGGGATGGCGCTGCTGGTGCAGGAGCGCCGCCGCGGCGTCGGGTTCCTGCGGACGGCGTACTTCCTGCCGGTCTCGCTCGGCCTGGCGTCGGCGTCGCTGCTGTTCTGGGGGTTCTACAGCCCGCAGATCGGCCCGATCGACCCGATCCTGGAGTGGCTGGGCATCACCGACGAGCCGATCCGCTGGATCGGGACGCCGAACATGGCGCTGTTCTCGTCGATCGTGCTGGTGGTCTGGAAGTTCGCCGGGTTCTTCATGCTGATCCTCATGGTCGGGCTGCAGTCGATCCCGAACGAGGTCTACGAGGCCGCCCGCGTCGACGGGGCCAGCAAGGTGCAGTCGTTCTTCCGTATCACGCTGCCGCTGCTGCGCCCGTCGATCGCGCTGTGCCTGATCATCTCGATCACCGGGTCGCTGCTGGCCTTCGACCAGTTCTTCATCCTGACCAACGGCGGCCCGGACAACTCCACCACCACCGTGGTGATGATGATCTACCGGGAGGCGTTCCGCCGCTTCGACCTCGGCTCGGCGGCCGCGCTGTCCGTCGTCGTGCTGCTCGTGCTCCTGGTCATCAACATCGCCCAGTTCCGTTACCTGCGCCGCGGCGCGGACGACTGAGAGGGCGCCGCGATGAGACTGCAACGAGCCATCGGGAACACGTCGTTCTGGGTGTTCGGCGGCGGACTGGCGATCATGTTCCTCGTCCCGCTGATCTGGACGGCCGTCGCGTCGGTCTCGCCGCACGGCGCGACGGCGCAGCAGGACGGCTACGGCTTCAACAACTACCGCACGCTCACGGAGTACGACGCCGGGCTGCTCACCTACCTGTGGAACAGCGCATACGTCTCGATCCTCACCGTGGTGTTCACATTGGGGCTGTCGCTGCTGGGCGGCTACGCGTTCGCCCGGTTCCGGTTCCCCGGCCGCGACGCGCTGTTCCTGCTGATCATCGCGATCCTCATGGTCCCGTACGCGACGCTGCTGGTGCCGCTGTGGGTGCTGCTGGGCGAGCTGGGGCTGCGGAACTCGCTGTTCGGGCTGGCGCTGGTGCTGACGCTGTACCAGCTGCCGTTCTCGATGTTCATGATGCGCATCTCGTTCGAGGCCGTCCCGCGCGAGATCGAGGAGTCCGCGCTGGTCGACGGCTGCGGGACGTTCGGCGTGCTGCGCCGGGTGCTGGTATTCGCGGTCTGGCCGGGCATGATCACCGTCGGGCTGTTCGCGTTCCTGCACGCCTGGAACGACTTCATCGCGCCGCTGTTCATGATCAACGACAGCTCCCGGTACCCGCTCTCGCTGGCCATCGCGACGCTGCGGCAGCAGACGATGGGCGCCGTCGACTTCGGCGCCACCCAGGCCGGCGTCGTGATCATGGCGCTGCCCTGCCTGCTCCTCTTCGTCCTCCTGCAACGGCACTACGTGCGCGGCTTCATGTCCGGAGCACTGAAGGGATGAGGGTCGCGCCGCTGACACTCTCCCCGTCCCGCCGTCCCACCGATCCCTCCTGGAGGTGAATGCATCGTGCCCGCCGACCTGACCGCCGATGCCGGAACCCGCGACGACACCGGCGGCCGGCCCGTGGTGCCGAGCACCGGCCGGTTGCGCCCGCTCGGACTGCGCGAGGTGCGCATCACCGGGGGCTTCTGGGGCCACCGGCAGACCGTCAACGCCACGGCCACGCTGGAGCACAACCTGAGCTGGGAGCGCCGGGTCGGCTGGATCGACAACTTCGCCGCCGTCGTCGAGGGCCGGGCGGGCCGCGACCGCCGGGGCCGCGAGTTCTCCGACTCCGACGTCTACAAGCTCATCGAGGCCATGGCCTGGGAGGTCGCCCGCACCGGCGACGCGTCCGCGGCGGCCTCGATCGACGAGCTGTCCAAGGTGATCGAGCGGGCGCAGGAGCCCGACGGCTACCTCAACACCGCGTTCGGGCACCCCGGCCAGGGCGAGCGGTACTCCGACCTCGAGTGGGGCCACGAGCTGTACTGCTACGGCCACCTCATCCAGGCCGGGGTCGCGCTGCTGCGCGGCGGCGTCGACAGCCCGCTGGCCGACGTCGCCCTGCGGGCCGCGGACCACGTGTGCGCCACGTTCGGGCCCGGCGGCAACCAGGGCTTCTGCGGGCACCCGGTCATCGAGATGGCACTGGTCGAGCTGTACCGGGTCACCGGCGAGCGCCGGTACCTCGACCAGGCGAAGCTGTTCGTCGACCGCCGGGGCCACGGCACGCTCGCCGACATCGAGTTCGGCCGGGCGTACTTCCAGGACGAGGTGCCGGTCCGGGAGGCCGACGCGTTCCACGGTCACGCGGTCCGCGCGCTCTACCTGGCCGCGGGTGCCGTCGACGTCGCGGTCGAGACCGGCGACGACGAGCTGCTCGCGGCGATCGAGCGGCAGTGGGAGGCGACCGTCGCCCGGCGCACGTACGTCACCGGCGGCATGGGCTCGCGGCACATGGACGAGGCGTTCGGCGAGGACTACTTCCTGCCGCCGGACCGCGCCTATTCCGAGACCTGCGCCGCGGTGGCGTCGGTGCAGCTGAGCTGGCGCCTACTGCTGGCGACCGGCGACGTGCGGTACGCCGACCTGGCCGAGCGGACGCTCTACAACGTGGTGGCGACGTCGCCCGCGGACGACGGCCGCTCGTTCTTCTACGTCAACACGCTGCACCGCCGCCACGTCGGCCCGCTGCCGGCGGCGGACCGGGAACACCCGCGGGCGGAGTCGGCGGTTCGAGCGCCGTGGTTCGACGTCTCGTGCTGCCCGAACAACCTGGCCCGCACGTTCGCCAGCCTGGCCGCGTACCTCGTCACGGCCGACGACGACGGCCTGCAGGTGCACCAGTACGCCGACGCGGTGGTGTCGACGCGGCTCGCCGACGGCCGGCCGGCGGGGTTCGAGATGCGCACCGCCTACCCGTCCGACGGCACCGTCGTGCTGCGGGTCACCGAGACGTCGCCGGCACCGTGGACGCTGTCCGTGCGGGTGCCCGCGTGGGCCGCCGACGGCGCCGTGCTGGTCGAGCCGTCCGGTGCACGCCGTCCGGTCGGCCCGGGTGTCGCCTCGGTGACGGCCGCGTTCGCCGTCGGCGACGAGGTGCGGCTGGAGCTGCCGCTGCACCCGCGCTGGGTCCGCGCCGACCCGCGCGTCGACGCGGTGCGCGGCGCCGTCGCCGCCGAGCACGGCCCGCTCGTGCTCTGCGTCGAGTCCGTCGACCTGCCCGCCGGCCGCGACGTCGACGCCGTCCGGGTGGACCCGGCGGCCCCGCTCACCCCCGACGGCGACGGCGCGGTCCTCGCCGTCGGGGCGCTGGCCTCGGACGTCGACCGCGACTGGCCGTACGCCGCGGACGGCCGCGACGCGGCCGCGACGCCAGCCCGGATCAGGCTCGTGCCCTACCACTCCTGGGCCTCGCGCGGCCCGTCGACGATGCGGGTCTGGCTGCCTGTTCTGGAGTGAGCGCCACGCGCATGCCGCGAGATGCGCCGATATCCCCACGGGGATACCGGCGAAGAGCTGCGCTCAAGAGCATCACCGAAGCCGAGCCCACATTGTGTCGACGGCTACGACGCAGGCAACTGGCAAAGATGCTGGAGAACTCTTTCGGCGAAGTTGGGACACTCAGCCGCTCTCAGCGCGTCGGCCAAGCTTTTCGACCCTGGCCTGGCATCCCAGTAGCGCTCCTGTTTCGCGGTGACGGCTCGAACCCGGTCTGGGAAGTAGTCATCGACCATCACCAGGAAACTGCGGGACTGTGCACCTCGTAGGGCAGGTCGTCCAGGTCGACGCCGGACGATCTGAATCCACCATCCGCCGTGATGAGGTACGAGACCTTGCCGGCGACGGCCGCCGCATGGACATGTTGATCGTTCGGATCTGACCCGGGGAACGATCCATCGATACGGAAGTCCGTGATCCGGCCGCTCTCGAGTGCATCGGCGATTCGGTCGTGGAGCCGTGTGATCACCCCGCCATCAGCGGTGGGATTGTCTCGTCTGAGGTGGTAGATGACCTCTGCCAAGATGTCCTCAGTCCAGCAGAGGGTGTAGATGCGCTCGGCCGACTCCTGCTGGATCAGGATCAGCCAGTCGCGGACCGTCCTGGAATACAGAACGTTCGCGTCAGCCAGAGCACGAGTGATCACCCACCGCAGACTAGTGGCGTGTGATCATCACTCGAGGTTCAACTCGGCCTCGAGCCGGCGAAGGTCCTCAAATGCGGCACGCTGGCGCTCGAGCCGCACTCGACGGGACTCCTGGACGTCGGTGAGCTTGAGCCGGTGATGCGAACCCACCTTGTGGGCCGGGATCTCGCCGTCTCGGATCATCCTCATCAGAGTGGGACGGGAGACGCCGAGCTGCTCGGCCGCCACTGTCGTGGTGAGTTCACTCGGCAGCGACGCCACGGTCACGGTTCCACCTTCCGCGACGATCTTGAGGATACGGAGCAGAAGTTCCCCCAGCTCGGGCGGAACGACATGGGTCGCTCCCTCGTCTGCGGCAGTCAGCTGAGGGCGGGGTGCACGCTCCACCAGCTCGCGCGCCTGCTGTTCCTGACGCGGCGTCACCGTAAGAGTAGACATGACGACCTCCCGTGGCCTACAGCTACGAGTGTGCACCCTTTCAGTTATATGTGCAAGGGACTAAGCTTTTTCTCTTTCGGTGACTGCCGCGCCCAGTTGAGTCTGACTAGAGTCAGAGGATGTTCGAGAACCTGACGACGGCCCATCTCGCCGATGCCTGCCTGCGGGCGGGCGTCCCGGTCCGGTGCGCGTCGCTGCCACCCGTCGTGCCCGGCTGGAGAGCCGCCGGCCGGGCACTGCCGTGCGTCCACGTCGGCAGCGTCGACGTGTTCCTCGAGGCCTACGAGTCGGCGGGGCCGGGCGACGTGCTGGTGGTCGACAACGGCGGGCGCGGCGACGAGGCGTGCGTCGGCGACCTCGCCGTGCTCGAGGCCCGCGCCGCCGGACTGTCGGGCGTCGTCGTCTGGGGACTGCACCGCGACACCGCGGACATCCGGGCCATCGGCCTGCCGGTGTTCAGCCTGGGTGCGCTGCCGACCGGCCCGCAGCGGCTGGACCCGCGGCCGGCCGACGGCGGGCTGGTGCGGGCCGCGGTCGCCGGCTTCGAGGTGACCCGCTCCGACGCCATCCTCGCCGACGACGACGGCGTCGTCGTGGTGCCGTTCGACCGCGCCGAGGAGCTGACGGCGCTGGCCGCGGCGATCCGCGACACCGAGCGGCAGCAGGCCGAGCTCGTCCGGGATGGCACGACGCTGCGCGACCAGCTGCGGTTCGGCGACTATCTGGCGCGCCGCCGCACCGAGCCGGAGCTCACGTTCCGCCAGCACCTGCGTTCCATCGGCGGCGCCATCGAGGAGTAGGAGCCGGCACGCTTGCAATGAGCACCTCGACGCACCACACGCGGCGGGGCCCGACGTGGCGTGTACTGGTGCTCATTGCACAGGGGGACGGACGGCGCTCAGCGCGCGCACGGCGGAGCCGCGGTCCGGCGCCAGCCGTAGCTCGTCGGCGAGGCCGGCGAGCAGGTGCTCGGCCAGGTTCTGCAGCAGCGACAGGTGCGCGGCGTCGTCCGGGGAGCCGAAGGCCAGCACGACGTCGACGGGGTCGTTCTGGTCGTGGCCGAACTCGACCGGCGACGCCAGCACGGCCGCGGACAGGCACAGGCGCAGCACGCCGTCCTCCGGGCGGGCGTGCGCCAGCGCGATGCCGGGCGCCAGCACCATGTACGGCCCGTGCTTCTCGGCGATCGCGATGCAGCGCTCCGGGTAGCGCGGCTCCAGCGCGCCGGCGCTGACCAGCGGCGCGCAGGCCGCGTGCACGGCGCCGCGCCAGTCGCCCGCCCGCACGTCGACGACGGCATCGACCACCGGGCCGGCGGCGGGCTCCGTCACGACAACCAGCCCTGCGCCCGCAGCGCCTCGTCCAGCTGCCGGCGCAGCCCCTCCACGTCCATGAAGTTGCTGATGGCGAGCACCACCGGCGCGACCGAGCCGAGGTCGTCGGTGTGCAGGCCCTGCGCGATGGCGACGTCGGCCTTCATGCCGCGCGCCGACGACACGTCGGTGTGCTCGACCTTCGCCTCGACGCCGAGCGACTTCAGCGCCTTCTCGGCGTTCATCTTGAGGATCAGGCTGCTGCCCATGCCGACCCCGCAGACGGTCAGGACGGTCAGCGGGCGGTTCGGTGCTGGCGACATCGGATACTCACCGTTCTCTCGACGCTTCCGGCTGCTCCTCCGACTCTGCCAGGGCCGTGGCCTCGCGGCGCTGCAGACGCTTGAGGAGCCACGCCCACACCCCGAAGACGGCGACGACGACGAGCCCGGCCAGCAGCACGCCGTTGTCGCCGACGCCGGAGAACAGCTCGCCCAGGCCGAGCAGCAGCAGGATCATCAGGTACCAGTCGGGATCGGCCAGCGTGGCCAACTCCGGCGCGGTGTCGGACAGCAGGTTCCAGCCCAGCCACTGCCCGAACGCCAGCGAGACGCCCGTGACGACGCCGGCCAGCACCGCGCCGCGCCAGCCGCCGAACGCGTTGCCGAACACGGCCGCGCCCGCGCCGACGAAGAACAGCATGATCATCGGTGGCACGAGGACGAACCAGCCGGCCGCGGCGAACACGCCCATGAGCACGAGGAACGTCGCCGTCGTCGAGACGAAGCCGACCATGACCGCGGTCGGCGCCACCGGGAAGATCGTCGGCGCGTCCAGGGCCGGCCGCGAGCCGGGGATCGCCTTCTCGCTGATGCCGGTGAATGCCGGCACGATCTCGGCCAGGAACATCCGCACGCCGTAGAGCAGAATCGCGATGCCGGCGGCGAAGCGCAGCGCCGCGATGACGCCCCACACCCACGGGTTGATCTCCGGGTCGTACGCGGCGGCCTGCTCGTCGACCACGCCGCCGTCGGCGAACGCCAGCCCGACCAGCATGATCAGCCCGATGACGACCGCGGTCGAGACCGTGACGTCCTTGAAGAACGACAGGCGCTTCGGCAGCCGCACCTGCTCGACGTCGTGCTGGCGCGGGTCGCCGACGAACGGCGCGAGCTTTCCGCTCAGCCAGGCCACCGACGAGCTCGTGTGCCCGTAGCCCCAGTCGTCGGAGCCGATGACGCGGCGCATCATCGGCGCGATGAACAGCGGCTGGACGGTCCAGTAGCAGCCGGCCACGACCGAGCCGACCAGCACCAGCTGCCAGCGGTCGAGCTCGCCGAAGACCTGCACCAGCGACGCGGTGATGACGACGGCCATCCAGAACAGCAGGTGGCCGGTCAGGTAGACGTAGCGCGTCTTCAGGACGCGGACCAGCACCAGGTGCACCACGAAGCCGAGCGTGATGACCAGCGCGACGTCGCTGCCGTGGGTGCCGAGGAACTCGTCGAGCGTGTTGCTCGACGACGGCGGGTCCAGGCCGACGGCGCTGGAGACGATCGCCTGGAACGACGCCAGCCCGCCGACGAACACGTCGACGCCGATGAACAGGATGATGATGCCGATCGTCGCCCGGATCGCACCCCCGACGACGTCCTCGACCGGCTTGCGCTGCAACAGCAGCCCGACGGCCGTGATGAGGCCGATGAGGATCGAGACCTCGTTGAACAGGTTGGTGGCGATGAACTCGAGAACGTCCACGGATCGTGTCTCCCCGAAATCGGCGCTTCGACACCCCCCGTTCGTTGCGCGAGACCCTACTGGTCCAGACCAATCCCGGCAACCACCGTGAACGGTGTCAGTCGCCGGTGGCGAGATACAGCAGCGCCTTGCCGTACGCCTCCTCGGCCCGCTCGTCGTCGATCTCGACCCGGCGGCCGGCGACGTCGAGCGTCACGCGGTAGCCGTCGCCGGCCCGATCGAGCCGGACGAACGCGCCGCCGAGCAGCTCGCGCAGCCGCGACTCGCCGGGCAGCCAGAGCGCGGCCTCCTGCTCGACGCTGTCCAGCGCCCATTCGACGGTGCCGTTGAAGCCGATGACGCGCTCGCCGCTCGGGAACTCGTGGACGTCGACCACCATGTGGCTCACGACGAAGACCTCGTCGTCCATCCCGCGGTCGGCGATGACGAAGTGGTCGCCGGGACGGGGCTCCCAGCGCAGCCCCGCCTCGCGCAGCTTCCGGGCCAGCTCGACGGAGATCATGTCCCTATTGTCCCCCGCCGCCGAGCAAACGCTCTGGGCCGCGGGGTTCGGGGGGACACCGGCCCCCGCTCGGTCCGCTGTCGGCTTGCGCTCACCGGCGGCGGCCGAGCAACCCCAGCAACTTGGTCTGGTCGTCGGCGTCGTCGGGGACCGGGACCTCCGGGCCGCACACGCCGGGCCGGCGCAGATTGTCGCCCAGCTGACGGACCATCGGCAGCAGCTCGGCGACGTCGTCGGGCGGGATGGTGTCGTCGAGGCCGGCGCCGCGGGCGATGTCCCACCCGTGCACGACGAGGTCGAAGCCGAGGAACTGGTCGGCCGTCGCGGCCACCGTCGTCGGGCCGAACATGCCCTCGTACGGGGTGTTCGCACGCTCGGGGTCGTCGAGCAGGTCCTGCATGGCGTCGCGGGTGTGCGTCCAGGCGGCGACGGGGTCGGCGTCGACCGGCGGGCCGGGCGGCAGCGTCAGGCCACCGAGCTCGGCCACCTGGCGATGCCAGTCGACGAGGTGCGCGACGACGTCGCGGGTGGTCCAGCCCTCGCACGGCGATGGCGACTCCCAGCGGTCGGCCGGGACGGACTCGATGCGACGGGTCAGCGTGGCGGCCAGCCGGCGATAACGGTCAGCGATGTCGGTCATGTCTCCACCCTGCCGCGCGCGCGGCGGGCGGTGCTTGTACGGATGCGACATCGCGCGTCACGCCGCGCGGCCGGCCGCCTCGGGGAGGTCGTCGACCACGGAGCCGGGGCCGTGCCAGTCGGGCGCCTGGCTCTGAAGCAGCTCGCTGGGCGTGCACGACGCGATGCGGCGGCAGTCGTGGGAGAGGTGCGCCTGGTCGCTGTAGCCGGCGAGGTGGGCCAGTTCGGCCAGCCCGAGCGCTGCGTTGCCGGGGGCGCGGGCCAGCGCCATGAACCGCTGCAGCCGCAGGATGACCCGGAGCATCGACGGCGGGTAGCCGAACGCGGCCCGGCTGCGACGCTGGAGCTGGCGGTCGGTCAGCCCGGCCGCGTCGGCCAGCTCGGCGATGCTGCGCGACCGCCGGCTCAGCACCCGCACCGTCCATGACGCGAGCGGGTCGGGGCCGTCGGTCTCGGCCAGCCAGCGCCGGGCCGCCGCCGTCAGCACGGCCAGCCGCGCCTCCGCCGTCGCGGCGTCGGTGACCCGCGTGGCCAGTTCCCTCGCGCCCGGCCCGAGCACGTCGTCGAGCCCGACCCGGGAGTCGAGCAGGGCGTGCGCCGGGGTGCCGAGCACGCCGGGCGCGACGCCGGGGCGGAACCGGACGCCGACCGCGGCGGTCCCCGGCGGCGTGGTGACCGGCCACGCCGCTGTCTCGGGTCCGCACACCAGGACCCGTCCGTCGGCCAGCCACATGACGTCGATGCAGCCGTCGGGCACCAGCAGCTCGACGCCGTCGACCTTCGCCGTCCAGCCGCACACGAGCGCGTCGCGCAGCTCGGGCGCCACGGCCGCCGGCCGGTACCAGGACATGTGATCAGCCTAGGCGGCGGCACCGACAGCCCCGGGGAAACGTCCGGACCGCTCCTCGGCCTCGGCACCATCTACCTCGTCACGTCGGCCTTCACGCTGGCCAAGTGCATCCGCGACCAGCAGGAGGACACCGCGCTCACGAAGCGGCTGGACCAGGCCCGCGTCGACAAGCTGATCGCCGAGCACGACCCGTTCCGCGAGCCGGTCTGACTCGATTCGCGACACGCCTATGGTGGCGTCTAGCGAAATCTACGGCTCCAGCTAGACGACACCATAGAGTCCGATCATGGACCCGGTGCGCAACCCGTATGCCCCCGGCGCCGGTCAGCGCCCGCCCGAGCTGGCCGGCCGCGACCGCGAGCTGCAGCAGTTCGACGTCGTGCTGGAACGGATCGCGCGCGGGCGGCCGGAGCGCTCGCTCGTCCTCACCGGGCTGCGCGGCGTCGGCAAGACCGTGCTGCTGAACGCGCTGCGGTCGCAGGCGATCGGGCGGATGTGGGGGACCGGGAAGATCGAGGCCCGGCCGGACCAGTCGCTGCGCCGCCCGCTGGCCAGCGCGCTGCACATGGCGGTCCGCGAGCTCACCCCGCGCCACCGCGACCCCGACCGCGTCGACGCGTTCCTCGGGGTGCTGAAGGCATTCGCGCTGCGCTCGGCCGGCGACGACGCCAAGCTGCGCGACCGCTGGCAGCCCGGCATCGACGTGCCGGCCGCGACCGGCCGGGCCGACACCGGCGACATCGAGGTCGACCTCGTCGAGCTGCTGGTCGACGCCGCGGGCGTGGCGCGCGACGTGGGGGTCGGCATCGCCCTGTTCGTCGACGAGATGCAGGACATCCCGCCGGCCGACGTGTCCGCCCTGTGCGCCGCCTGCCACGAGCTGTCGCAGCAGGGCCTGCCGCTGGTCGTCGTCGGGGCCGGGCTGCCGCACCTGCCCGCCGTCCTCTCGGCGTCGAAGTCCTACTCCGAGCGGCTGTTCCGGTACGTGCGCATCGACCGGCTGGACCGCGCGGCCGCCGACCGCGCGCTCGTGGCGCCGGCCGAGGAGGAGGGCGTGACGTACGAGCCGGCGGCGCTCGACGCGCTCTACGAGGCGACCGAGGGCTACCCGTACTTCGTGCAGGCCTACGGCAAGGTGACGTGGGACAACGCACCCACCGACCCCATCGGCGCCGACGACGTCCGCATGGCCGCGCCAGAGGCCCAGGCCGAGCTGGCCGTCGGCTTCTTCGGATCGCGGTACGAGCGGGCCACCCCGGCCGAGCGCGAGTACCTGCGCGCCATGGCGGCTCTCTCCGACGACACGCACGGCGTCGTCCCCACGTCCGACGTCGCCACGTACCTCGGCCGCAAGCCGTCCTCGCTGTCGCCGGCGCGCGACTCGCTGATCAAGAAGGGGCTGGTGTACTCCGCCGAGCGGGGCACCATCGCGTTCACCGTGCCCCACTTCGGCCTCTACCTGCGCCGCCACGCCACCGTCTGACGGACCATCGGGTCGTCTACGACCATCTAGCGCCAGCGCTAGAGACCCCTAGACCACGCCAGACCGGCGTGCACATCGGCTCGTCTACGAGCGTCTAGCGCAGGCGCTAGAGAGAGCTAGAGCTCACCAGAGACCGTAGTCGTCGACGACGATCTGCTCGTCGGGCACACCCTGCTCGCGCAGCCGTTCGAGGCTGGTGGCCACCATGCCCGTGGGGCCGGCGACGTAGACGCGGTGCTTCCGCCAGTCGCCGTAGGCCGAGACGATGTTGCCCATGAGGTCGGGGCTGCGGTCGGTGGGGCCGTCGGGCGACACCACCGGGACCACGGTCAGCCGCCGGTAGCGCACGCCGATGGACTCCAGGTGCGGCAGCGCGTACAGGTGGTCGCGGTCGCGGCCGGCGTAGAACACGTGCACGCGACGGCCGTCCTGGCGCTGCTCGAGCTCTTGCAACGTGGCCAGTACCGGCGCGATGCCCGTACCACCGGTGATGCACAACAGGTCGTGCTCCGAGCGCGGGGTGGCGACGTCGTGACCCTGCGGCGCGCCGAGGTGCAGGACGTCGCCGGGCTCGGTGCGCCAGACCAGCGCGCTGCTGACCCAGCCGGCGCCGACGGTGCGGACGTGGAACTCGAGCAGGCCGTCGTCGCGCGGGGCGGAGGCCATGGAGTAGGCCCGCCAGATCTTCGGCCGTCGCGGCGTCGTCAGGTAGGCGTACTGACCGGGCCGGTACGGGTAGTCGGTGTGCGGACGCACCTGCATGATCGCGAGGTCGTCGAGGATGCGCCGGTGGTAGACGACCTCGGCGTCCCACCAGGGTGGCGAGATGACGGCGTCGCGGCGGGCGGCGCCCACCATGATGGACGCGATGTAGTCGTAGGCGTCGATCCAGGCCTTCTCGTGGCGCGGCGTCCACGCGTCGCCGAGCGAGCGGCGGACCGCCAGGATGAGCGCCGTGCCGACCGGAGCGTAGTGCTGGTCGATGACGCCGAACTTGCGGTGGTCGCGGCCCAGACCCTCCAGATACGGGGTGAGGCTCTCGCGGTCGTCGGCATTGCCGACGATGCGCACCAGCGCGCCGACCAGCCGGGACCGCTGCACCGCCATACCGGCGCCGAACAGCTCGCGCGTCTCGGGCGCGATGGTGAACAGCTGGGCGTAGAAGTCGGTGCCGACGTCGTCGAGGTGGTCCTCGAGCAGGGCCAGGCTCTCCCGCAGCGCCTCGCCGTCGAGCCCTGTCGTGTTGGCTGGCTGCGGTTCCAGTGCTCGCTCCGGCTCTGCCTCGGTTGGTGCTGCCGTGCCGGCCCCTGACTCGCCGCCGGACGACGGGATGTCGCCCTCACCGGCCGGACCCGACAGAGTGTCACTCGCCCCGCCGGCATGCGCAACCGCAGCATCGCCGTTGCGCTGCGGCTGCAGCGGCGGCAGCGGAACACCGGGTTCGAACCACGACACGCCGCCACGCGCGTCGGCACGGCCGGAGCCGTCGGTACCGGTAGCGTCGACCATGGCGTCGCCCGACGCTCCCCCGGTCCGATCTCCGTCCGCCCCACGTTGTCCCGAAGACCGGGAGTGAGTCCACATCGTCATCCTCTCCGCCCCGCTCTAACCTAGCGGGCGATCCGCCACTTCGGCACGGAAGGAAGAGTCACGGGTCGGACATATCTGTGCGATGAGGGCATCCTGATCATCGCACCTCCACGCCGCCGGCGCCCCAAGATCAGGCAAACGCGCTGGTGATCAACGGTATGCCGGCGAACGGCCGGCCACCAGCGGACTCAGGCGCGAAACGGGAGATCCGGCGAACTCTCATCTCAACATATGGACGTGATCGCGTGGCGAATGGTTCACTGTCGAGAGGTTTGGCAGAGTCGTGCAGTGGGCACCACTGGATGCGGGTGGCGTGGGTCCGGTGAAGGGAGATCTGGCGGTGGGTCGAGTCGTGGCCACGAGGCGTGAGGCCCGATCCAACAGCGCACGCTCCGTCGAGCTGACCGGCGAGGTCAGCAACGTCCCGCACGCCCGTCACCTCGTCGCGGAAGATCTCCGCAACACCAACGTCTCGCCCACGGTCATCGAGAACGCGCTCATCGTCGTCACCGAGCTCGTCACCAACGCCATCCTGCACGCGCGGCCGCTGCCGCTCAGCGGCACCCGCACCGGGGTCGTGCTCCAGTGGGCGGTGCTCGGCGACGACGTCCTCATCGAGGTCAGCGACGGCGGCGGCTCCGAACGGCCGCAGGTGCGCCAGCCCACGTCCACCGAGGACGAAGGCCGCGGCCTGTCCATCGTCGACGCCATCGCCCGCGAGTGGCGGGTGCGCTCCGAGCCCGGACGAGTGACGGTGCACGCCGTCGTCGGTCCGTGGAACCCGGCCGCCTGACGGCATGACGGCGTCCGGCTCACACCCGGGCGGCCGAACCGGCTACCCTCGCCTTCCGTGAGTGCCACTACCGAGGTTCCCGTCGTCGGCCCCCGCCAGCCCTGCCCGTGCGGCTCGGGCAAGCGCTACAAGGTCTGCCACGGCAAGAAGGCCCGCGAAGCCGAGCGGCAGTATGTCGTCCGCCCGTTCGCCGGGCTGCCGGGCGAGTGCGACTGGGTGGCCATGCGCGAGATCGTCTCGGCCGCGACGGCGCCGCTGCGGCTCGCCTCCGGCGACGACCGCTCGGTGGTCGTCTGCACGCTGCTGCCCGGGGCGTTCCCGGCGCTGGTGCGTGAGAACGGCGAGATCCTGCTGGCCCTGCAGACCATGACGTCCACCGGCGACCCCGCCGCCGACCTCGGGCACACGCTGGCCACCGCGCTCGAGGCCGAGCCCGGCTCGACGGTGAACCCGGGCCCCCGCACGGGCGACGCGCCGCGACTGCACGACCTCATCGACACCGACGCGGAATTCCAGGTGACGGTTCACGACGGATTCGACTACTGGTTGGATCCCGAGTCGGACTCCGGCGCCGAGGCCCGTGCGGCGCTCGAGGAGGCCAATTCCGCCGTCGTCCCGGCGGCCAGGCTCCAGTCCGTCGAGGCCGCGTACTGGTGCAGCCTCGGCGACCGCGACCAGGTCCGCTGGGTGCTGCCGTACGACGAGGAGCCGCTGCTGGACGGGCTGGCCCGGCTGCACGCCGCCGGCCAGGACACCCTCGGCGAGGGCACCCGGCTGCTCGGCACGTTCCGCGCCGCCGGACTGCTGGTCCCCGTGTGGGATCTGGTCGACGGCACGCCCGCCGACGCCGTCGAGGAACCCGCCGCCGCGCTGGCCGGACGGCTGGCCGAGGCGGTCGCCGAGAAGGCACCGCTGACGTCGGAGCAGCGGCGCGCCCGCGCCGGCCTGGCCAACCGTCAGGTCACCATCCGCTGACCACGGCGCCGGCGGGACAAGAGACGACCCCGACCGCTCACGACGGGGGAACACGAGCGATCGGGGTCACCTCGGAGCTTACCGTCTTCCAGGGGTACAAGTTCCACCGAATGGCGACTTCTTGAGACTCATTCCGTTACGGGACGATCTCGACCGGTCTGTACCGTTGTCGAAACGATGCCCTGACGCGAGGTAACGACGGCGTCAGCGGGGGCTCGGCGCCGCGGAATCGCGGCGGATCGGGCACGACATGCATCGCGGGCCGCCTCGTCCGGAGCCCAGCTCGCTGCCCGGAATGCGCAGCACCTCGATGCCGGCATCCTCGAGCCGGGCGTTGGTCTCGGTGTTGCGTTCGTAGGCGACGGCCAGCCGCGGGCCGATGGCCAGCGTGTTGTTGCCGTCGTCCCACTGCTCGCGCTCGGCGGTGACGGGGTCGAGGCCGGTCTCGACGATCCGCAGCGCGTCGATGCCCATGGCCGCCGCGGCCGCCTCGACGAACGGCGCCGGCTCGGCGTCGATGACGAGGTCGCCGCCGGTCCAGCGCAGCGCGACCGCCGTCAGCTCGTCGGCGACGTTGGGGTACATGACGATCGCGTCGTGGTCGACCATCGTCAGGACGGTGTCGAGGTGCATCGTCGCGCGGTCCTGGGCGATCGGGACGGCCAGGACGGTGTGCGCGAGCCCCGCGGCCAGGACGTTGCGGGCCAGCCGCTCGACGCCGGCCGGGGTGGTCCGCTCGCCGGTGCCCACGGCCACGACGCCGGGCCCCAGCAGCAGCACGTCGCCGCCCTCGAGGTTCTCCAGCTCCGGCCCGTAGACCAGCGGCTCGCCGGCGAAACGCGGGTGGTGACGGTAGATGGCCGACGTCAGGCTGGTCTCGCGGCGCCGCGCGGCCATGGCGAGGCTGGTCACCGCGACGTGGTCGCCGATGCGCACGCTGGAGTCGCGGGTGAACAGCAGGTTCGGCAGCGGGTCGATGACGAAGTCGTGCGGGTCCATCAGCCGGTACGTCAGCCCGCGGCCGTCGCGGAGCTCGTCATGCGCCAGCCCGGCCATGAGGACCTGCGCGAGGTCGTCGGGGTGCAGCCCGCCCAGATGCTTGCGCAGCACGTCGCGCAGGGTGTCGCCGTGCCGGGGATCGGCCAGCGCCGCCTCGATGCACTCGTGCCGCGCGGCGTCGCCGGCCAGCGTCTCGGCCAGCAGCTCGGCGAGGTACAGCACCTCGACGCCGTGGCCGCGCAGCGTGTCGGCGAACGCGTCGTGCTCCTCCTGCGCGCGGCCCACCCACGGGATGCCGTCGAACAGCAGCTTGTCGTTGTTGCGCGGCGTGAGGCGCTTCAGCTCCGGCCCGGGCCGGTGCAGCATGACGGTGCGCAGCCGCCCGACCTCGGAGTCGGCGGCGTCGACGGCGGACGTGGGCGTGGTCATCGTGAGCAGAGGCTACGCGAGCGGCGCGCCGGTTGCCGCCTCGCCCCGTCGCCGTCCATTCATCGGGGACTGGCGTCAGACCTCGCGGTCGGCTGCCAGCCCTTAAGCTTGGCGCCCATGACCACCGAGGACCGTCGCGCCGACGGCGTCGCCGCGATCATCCCCGCCAAGGACGAGCAGGACCGCATCGCGGCCACCGTCGCGGCCACGAAGAGCATCCCGGGGGTCGACCTCGTCGTCGTGGTCGACGACGGCTCCACCGACCGCACCGCCACGACGGCCACCGAGGCCGGCGCCGTCGTCGTCGGGCATGCCCGCAACCGCGGCAAGGCCGCCGCCATGGAGACCGGTGCGACGGCGCTGGCCGCCATCGAGGCCCGCGAGGCGTCCCGCACGGCCCCGCGCGCGCTGCTGTTCCTCGACGCCGACCTGGAGTCGACGGCGGCCAACGCGCGGCCGTTGATCGACCCCGTGCTGGCCGGCGAGGCGGACATGACCATCGGCGTCCTGCCGGCCCAGCGCACCGCGGGCGGCGGGCGCGGCCTGGTGGTCGATCTCGCCCGCAACGGCATCCAGCGGGCCACCGGCTGGACCGCCACTCAGCCGCTGTCCGGCCAGCGCTGCCTTACCCGGGCCGCGTTCGAGGCCGCGCTGCCGCTGGCGGAGGGGTTCGGCGTCGAGACCGGCCTCACCATCGACCTGCTGCGGGCCGGCTTCCGCGTCGTCGAGGTCGACGTCGAGTTCCACCACCGGGTCACCGGCACCGACCTCAAGGCCCAGCTGCACCGCGGCAAGCAGTACGCGCACGTCATGCGCGCCCTGGTGACGCGCGGCATCCGCCCCTCGGCGCCGGCGCGCTTCCGCCGCGTCTGAGACGTCCGCGGCACGGTAGGGCCACCGGTGTCCCGGAGGCAACGGTGCTTGTGGACGGCCATGATCATCAACGGGTCGCGCAGGGCACCAGGCGTTCTCGGTGGGCGGTGGCGTGGGCCGTCACCCGGCTTTCTCGACCGTCGACACGGTTGCAGACGTAGTACGACATGGGTTTTCGTCGTGAACGTGATCATCTCAGGGCCGGAGGAGGCCAGCGGACCCGTCGTGCGACACTGGGGGCCGGGCCCTACCGTAGGGGCATGGCGGCTGACCCCTGGGAGATCGACCGGCTCGACCTCGCCGGTTATCTGAAGCGCCTCGGCATCCCCGAGCGGGAGCCGAGCCGCGAGGCGCTCGACGAGCTGCACCAGGCGCACGTGCGCGCCTTCACCTTCGACAACATCGACGTCCTGCTGGAGCAGCACCCCGGGGTCGGGCTCGGCGCCGTGCAGGAGAAGTTCGCCGGCCGCGGCCGGGGCGGCTACTGCTTCGAGCACTCGACGATCGTGGCCGCCGCGTTGGAGCGGCTGGGCTACGACGTGCGCCGGCACCTCGGCCGCGTCGGCGATCCGGCCGCCGGCACCCAGCAGGGTCGCAGCCACATGGTCGTCGAGGTCGTGCTGGACGGCGAGCGGCTGCTGTGCGACCCCGGGTTCGGCATGAGCCTGCTGCGGCCGATCCCGCTGGCCGACGGCACCGAGTCCGACCAGGACGGCTGGCCCTACCGGGTCGCGAGCGCCGGCGACGGCCTCTGGGGGCTGCAGCGCCACCGCGAGGCGGGTTGGGAGCTGGCGCACACGACCGACGAGTACGAGGTCAAGCCGATCGACGTCGTCATGGCGCACCACTACACGAGCACGTTCCCCGGCATCCACTTCCGCACCGGTCTCATGGTCGGCAAGCACCTGCCCGGCCGGCACGTCATGGTCACCCACCAGACGGCGACCATCCGCCGTCCTGGCGAGCCCACCGAGCACCGGGCGTTGCGCGACGGCGAGCTGACCGAGTGGCTGCGGGTACTCGAGGTGCCGCTCACCGCGGACGAGGAGGCGCGTCTGCTCGAGCGGGTCGCCGCGCTCGGCTGACCCCTACTGCGACGGCGTCAGCTCGCGCTCGGCGCCCGCCGCGGCCGGCGCCAGCCGCTGGGCCGCCGCCACCGCCGCCATGCCCAGCGGCACGCCGACCGTCAGCAGCAGCGCCGGCACGATGATGCCGGAGTCGTTGGCCGCGAACCCGGCCGCGCCGGTCAGCAGCGCCGCCCACACGAGGTACCGGAACAGCGACCAGTGCAGCACCGTCCGGCTCACCGCGTTCTCGCCGTCGGGGCGGATCAGCCAGAGGATCAGCAGATAGGCCAGCGGCACCAGCCAGCCGTAGATGGGCCAGCGCTCCAGCGTGCCCAGCGACGCCTCGGCCTTGCGGAAGATCACCGTCAGGGCGTCGCCGGAGAGCACGTCGGCGAAGAAGCTGCCGAAGTGGGTGCGCGAGCCCGGCGGGCGCAGCCAGTCGACGAACGCGAACAGCCCGAACAGCGCGGTCGCGCCGGCGGCGGCGAGGACCAGCCGCGCGAGCGTGACGCGGGCGCCCAGGGTGCCGAGCACCAGCACCGCGAACCCGGGGATCGCGGCGAGGATGCCGCCGACGTCGGCGCCGGCCTGCGGCGCGCCGTCGATGACCACGGCGATCATGCCGACCACGGCGACCGCGCCGGCGGCGAACCGGCGGGAGCGGCCGGTGTCGAGCAGCCACTGTCCCAGTGCGGCCGCGGCCACCAGGCTGGCCACCACGAAGATCGCGAACGGGATGTTGCCGAACCCGTAGAAGCGGCCGGCCACCAGCGGCGACAGCCCCAGCAGGCTGGACTGCTGCAGGCTCGACCCGCTGGCGACGTCGACCGCGAGCACCGTCGCCGTCACGCCGGCCACCACGCCGGGCGGGCCGTAGACGCGGCGCCGCCACGGCCCGGCCAGCGCGACGATGGTCAGCGCCACCGCGCACACGACGATGGACGTCCACAGGACGGTGTTCGGCTGGTCGTAGCGCCACCACCGGGTGATGTTGGCGAGGTAGGAGGCCACCGGAGCGGCCGCCACCAGCACGGCCACCACCTGCACGACGCGCAGGACCGCGGGCCGGAACGAGACGCCGCGCCGCAGCGCCAGCAGCGCCGCGGCGCACACGACGACGAGGAGGCCGCCGAGGATCTGGAAGAACGGCCCGGACTGGTCGCGGTAGATGTCGGACGCTCGGTCGACGCCGATCAGCTCCGACACCGTGGCCGCGGAGCTGCCGGGGTGCCCCCCGGAGGCCCGCCACGGCCGGCCGACGACGTCCTGCGCGGGGTCGTCGACGCCGGCGTAGGCCAGCAGCGTCGGAGCGATGTCGGTCAGCTGCACCAGCCCCGGCCACAGCGTCGACGACGACGTGAGCCACTGCGGCCCGAAGGTGCCGCCGTCGGCGATCGGACCGGAGGCCAGCGCCGCCCGCAGGCCGGCCGGCGGGATGGGCGTCGGCTCGTCGGGCAGCGGAACCGGCGTGCCGACGCTGTCGGCGAGCCCGGCGATCATCAGCGCGGTGTCGGGCGGCAGCTGGTCGATGATGCGCTTGACGAGCGCATCGATGCTCGCCGCGGCCTGCCGCCGGGTGTCGAGGGCGGTCTGGACGGTGAGCTCGTCGCTGCCGCGCGGCGCCGGGTTCGGCAGCCCGCCGAGGTCGACGACGGTGACCGGGCACTCGCTCAGCAGGCCGGAGCCGAGGTCGCCGGAGAACGGGTGGTACGCCGGGACGCGGCCGGTGGAGTCGGCCAGCGCCAGCGCCGCGCCGGGGCCGACCGCCGTGGCGCACACACCGGCCTCGGCCAGCCGGTCGCCCAGCAGGCCGATCTCGGCGTTGTAGGAGTTGTCGTCCTGTTGCTGCTGCAGCAGCTCCCAGCCGGGGACGACGGCGCCGGGACCGTCGGGCGCCGCCGAGGGTTCCGGCGGCTGACGGCAGAAGCGGTCGCCCTCGCCGTCGGCGTCGGTGTCGAAGATGTCAGTGGCGCGGCGCCCCGAGCTCACCGTCAGCCAGCCGTCGACCACGCACGTGCGGGTGCGGACGGTGCGCACGGTCAGCGAGCCCGCCGCCTCGGAGCCGGCCATGTCGTAGAGCGTGGGCATGCCCTCGGCGGTGATGTCGGGCCACGACAGGCCGGCGATGCCGAGCAGGACCACCCGCTGCTGGGGATCGGACGTGGTGGCCGGCGCCGGTGTGTCGGCGGCCGCGGGCGACGCCGCCAGGAACGGCACGAGGACGGTGAGGAGCGCCACCAGGAGCCCGGCGAGGCGAACCCGGCCCGCCCGCACCCGGAGCCGTACGGCGCCGAGGTGCGTGCCGGTGCTGCCTGCCCGCTCCACGTCCATCATGCACGACCGTATCCGTACCAGCCCGTTCCGAAGGCAACGACGGTGCTAATTGTGGCCAGGCTGACACACTAGTCTTCTTGCCATGACCGATCGTTACGCCTATCTGGGCCCGGAGGCGACGTTCACCGAGGCGGCCGCCCTGCGCTTCCCGGCCCTCGCCGGCGCGACGCTGGAGCCGTCCCCGTCGGTGCACGCGGCCATCACCGCGGTGCGGACCGGCGAGGTCACCGGCGCCGTCGTCCCCCTCGAGAACTCCGTCGAGGGATCGGTCAACGCCACGCTCGACGAGCTGATCCGCGGCGAGCCGCTCACCATCACCGCCGAGGTGCTGCTGCCCGTCACGTTCACGTTGCTCGCCCGCCCCGGTACGGACCTCGCCGACGTCCGGCGCATCGTCACCCACCCGGTGGCCGAGGCGCAGTGCCGCGCGTGGGTCACCGCGAAGCTGCCCGACGCCGTCATCGCGCTGGGCCCGTCGACGGCGGCAGCCGCGGCGTCCGTCGCGCACCGGACGCCCGGCCCCGACGGCACGGTGTACGACGCCGCCATCGCCGCCCCGCTGGCCGGCGAGCGCTACGGCCTCGACGCCCTCGCCGTCGACATCGGTGAGGACTCCGACGCCGTCACGCGCTTCGTGCTGGTGACGCGCCCCGGCAAGCCGGGCCGCGCGACCGGATCGGACAAGACCACGCTGGTCGCGTTCATCCGCGACGACCACCCCGGCGCGCTGCTGGAGATCCTCGAGCAGTTCTCCACCCGCGGGGTCAACCTCACCCGCATCGAGTCGCGCCCGACGGGCAATGGCATGGGGCGCTACTGCTTCGCCATCGACGTCGAGGGGCACGTCGCCGACGCCCGGGTGGGCGAGGCGATGATGGGCCTGCGCCGGGTCTGCGCCAACGTCCGCTTCCTCGGCTCCTACCCGCGCGCCGACGGCGTCCGCCCGCCGGTGCTGCCGGGCACCTCCAACGGCGACTTCGCCGACGCCGCGGCCTGGCTCGAGCAGTTGCGCGGCTGACCCGAAACCCGCGCGCGTTCTGCTGCCCGGGCCGGATACCCTCGGGTGGTGCTAGATCTGCGCCTGATCCGGGAAGACCCCGACCGTGTCCGTGCCTCGCAGCGAGCGCGGGGCGAGAGCGAGTCCGTCGTCGACGAGCTGCTCGCCGCCGACGAGTCGCGCCGGTCCTCCCTGGCCGAGTTCGAGCGGCTGCGCGCGGAGCAGAAGCGCCTGGGCAAGCTGATCCCGAAGGCCGCGCCCGAGGAGAAGCAGGAGCTGCTGGCCACCACGCGCGAGCTGGCCACCGCGGTGAAGGCCGCCGAGGCGGCCGCCGACGAGGCACAGGCGCGGCTCGACGAGCTGGCCCGGGTGCCGTCGAACATCGTCCTCGACGGCGTGCCCGCCGGCGGCGAGGACGACTACGTCGTGCTCCGCGAGGTGGGCGAGAAGCCCGCGCTCGACACCGTCCGCGACCACCTCGAGCTGGGCGAGCGGCTGCGCGCCATCGACACCGAGCGCGGGGCCAAGGTCTCCGGTGCCCGGTTCTACTTCCTCACCGGCGTGGGCGCCCAGCTCGAGCTGGCCATCCTCAACCACGGCATGGCCACCGCCGTGGCGGCCGGGTTCACGCCGGTCATCACGCCGACGCTGGTGCGTCCTGAGATCATGGGCGGCACCGGCTTCCTCGGCGCGCACGCCGACGAGATCTACCGCGTAGAGGCCGACGACCTCTACCTCGTGGGCACCAGCGAGGTCGCGCTGGCCGGCTACCACGCCGACGAGATCCTCGACCTCTCCGACGGGCCGCTGCGCTACGCCGGCTGGTCGGCCTGCTACCGGCGCGAGGCGGGTTCTTACGGAAAGGACACCCGCGGGATCATCCGCGTTCACCAGTTCCACAAGGTCGAGATGTTCTCCTACTGCCGCGAGGAGGACGCCGCCGACGAGCACGCGCGGCTGCTCGCGTGGGAGGAGCAGATGCTCGGCGACATGGAGCTGCCGTACCGCGTCATCGACGTCGCGGCGGGCGACCTCGGGTCCAGCGCGGCCCGCAAGTTCGACTGCGAGGCCTGGCTGCCGTCGCAGGAGCGCTGGCTGGAGCTGACGTCGACCTCGAACTGCACCACGTTCCAGGCCAGGCGCCTGGGCATCCGCGAGCGCACCGACGGCGGCACCCGCGCGGTCGCGACGCTCAACGGCACCCTGGCCACCACCCGGTGGATCGTGGCGCTGCTCGAGAACCACCAGCAGCCTGACGGCTCGGTGCTCGTGCCGAAGGCGCTGCGGCCGTTCCTCGGCGGGCGCGAGCTGCTGGAACCGGTCGCGGCGTGACGCTGCCCGACGGGTGGCGCCCGGCGCTGGTCGCGCTCGACGTCGACGGCACCCTGGTCACGTACGCCGAGTTCCACCAGCCGCCGCGGCCGCCGGTCGTCGACGCCGTGCGCCGGGCGCACGACGCCGGCGCGCACATCGTCGTCGCGACCGGGCGGTCGATGCACTCGACGCTGCCGCTGCTGGACCAGCTGGGCCTCAAGGACGGGTACGCGGTGTGCTCGAACGGCGCGGTGGTGGTCGACGTCGCCACGCGCACGCCGTTCGACATCGAGACGTTCGACATCACCGACACCGTCCGCTACTTCACCGCCCGCATCCCCGACGCCGTCCTGGCGGTCGAGGAGCTCGGCCGCGGCTACCGCGTCACCGGCGAGTTCCCGGCCGGCGACCTCGACGGCGACGTCACCGTCGTCCCGCACGAGGAGCTGGTCACCCAGCCGGTGACGCGGCTGGTGGTGCGCTGGCCCAACGGCGACCGCGAGCAGCTGCGCGAGATCGCCCGCGACTCCGGCCTGCCCAGCGTCGACTACGCCATCGGCTACACGGCGTGGCTGGACATCATGCCGGTGGGCGTCTCGAAGGCGTCCGGGCTGCGCAAGGTGGCCGGCCGCCTGGGCGTGACGGCGGCCGGCGCGCTCGCCGTCGGCGACGGCCACAACGACCTCGAGATGCTGCGCTGGGCCGGCGTCGGCGTGGCGATGGGTCAGGCCCCCGACGACGTCAAGTCCGTGGCCGACGCCGTCTGCGGCGACGTCGAGTCCGACGGCCTGGCGCTGCTCCTCGACGGCTACTTCGCCTGAAGACAGGACCATCCCGGGCTCCGGCGGACCATCGCGAGGATGTCCCGAGTGCAACCACGACTGATCGCGGCGCGCTGCCGTGGCTGGTACCCGGCGTCGGCCGGCGTCCTCGCTCGACGGGCCGCCACTTCACCCGTCTGAAGGCCACATGCCCTGTCCACGGTCGCCGGGTATGGCCTTTCGCGCGGGTGAGGTGTCAGCCGGGCGCGTGACGCCGGTGCTGTCCCGTCCGCCCGCGTTGGATCGTCGGGCCAGGGAGGCGGGCGGAACCCGGGCGGCGGCGCGGCGCGTTGCCACTTCGGCCACTCTGATCCCACCAGGCCGCTCGCACACCAAACCGGACGAAAGCCACTCTTCGCCGCACCGATCTTCGTGTTCTACAGTGGCGGAGCACGACCGTCACACCTGATCATTTTCGATACTGAGGGGCACTTCCCACTATGGCTGACACACTCCGCGAGATCCTTCTCGACCCGAGCCGCCGGCCGGCCGTCGTCAAGGACCTCCACCAGCTCGTCGACGCCGAGGTCTCCGACAAGAGCGGCGTCTCGGGGATGGCCGTCAAGGGCGGCTACGCGGTCCTGAAGAAGATCAACGCCGGGTTCGTCCCCGAGACCATCGACAACATGCTCGACTCCTTCGTGGAGCGGGCCGAGCCGTTCTACGCCGACTTCCAGGCCACCGGGGGCGGCTCGCTCGCCGACTACTTCGAGGGCCGCCGCACCGAGGTCGCCGACGCCCTCCTCGGCGTCTCCGACGCCCGCGCCGCGGCGTCGCAGCGCGACAGCGTCAAGAAGGTCTACAGCAAGCTGCGCCCGCAGGCGCAGAAGCACGTCGAAGAGGCGCTGCCGCGGCTGGCCGGCGTCATCGAGAGCCACGCCCGCACGGCCGCCTGACGGTCTCGGCTCACCCGCGTGGCCGGGCGGGGTCGACGTCGTCGAGCCGCTCGGCCAGGCGGGCCACGCCGGCCCTGATCATCCGGCCGTAGCCGTCGTCGTCCAGCTCGTCGCACGCTGCCAGCGCCAGCACCGCGTGCGACCGGGCGGCGTCGAGCTCACCCAGACGGCGGTAGGCGTCGGCCAGGTTCAACCGCAGCGACGCGGTGAAGCCGCGCGTCGAAGCCGTCGGCCGCCGCGAGCGCCCGCAGGTCCCAGTCCAGCTCGGCCGCCACGTCGTCCTGGAGATCGGCCAGGTGGTGCGCCAGCACGCACCGGTGCAGCGGCCCGCCGCCCAGCGACTCCAGCTCCGCCCACAGCCGCGTCAGCAGCGAGCGCGCGGCCGCCCGCGACTCGGTGTGGCCGACGGCGACCGCGGCGGCGATCCGCTCCAGCAGCGGATCGCCGGCCGGGATCGTCAGAGGTACATCCCGCTGCCGCGCTGTTCGCCCTCGTCGGGACGGCCCTGACCGGGCATCGCCTGGCCCGGCGCCAGCTGCACGCCCGGGGGCAGCGCCCGGCGCATCTGCTCCAGCTGCGCCCGCGCGGCCATCTGCTGGGCGAACAGCGTGGTCTGGATGCCGTGGAACAGGCCCTCGAGCCAGCCGACCAGCTGCGCCTGCGCGACGCGCAGCTCGGCGTCGGTGGGCACGCTCTCGTCGTCGAAGGGCAGCGCCAGCCGCTCCAGCTCGTCGACCAGCTCGGGCGCCAGGCCGTCCTCGAGCTCGTCGATGGAGGCCCGGTGGATCTCGCCCAGCCGGCGGCGGCTGGCCTCGTCCAGCGGCGCGGCCTTCACCTCGTCGAGCAGCTGCTTGATCATGCTGCCGATGCGCATGACCTTGGCCGGCTGCTCGACGAGGTCGGTGAGCGAACGCTGCTCCTCCTGGCCTCCGGGCGCGGACTCGACGGCCATGCCGCCGGGGCCGACGACGACGACACGCTGCTCGTCGTTCTCGTCGGTGTCGTTGGTCTCGGCGTTCTGGTTCGGCTCCGTCATGGGACCATCTTTACCCCTCCGGGCGCGCTGGCGCCCGGCCGGGTCGAAGTTGCTGCCCGCCCGGGCGCTCCGCCGCGGTCCGGCCGGCCGCCTCGGCCCGGCGCAGCGCGAGCAGCTCGAGCGTCCGGCGGCG
>NZ_QUAL01000437.1 GCF_003579925.1 Jiangella rhizosphaerae
GGCGCCGGGCTCCGGCGCGGCCTACCTGCTCCGCCGCCGGGCCGCCGCGACCGCCCGCGACGACGCGCTGGCCCGGGCGACGGCGGTCGCCGGGCAGGTGCACGAGGAACTGGCCGAGCTCGCCGACGACGCGCGCCGGCTCGCGGTGCAGGACCAGCGGCTGGCCGGCGGCGCCACCCCGATGTGCCTCAATGGCGCCTACCTGGTCCCGGTCGACGGTGCGGACGCGTTCGCCGCGGCGGTCGAGGGGCTGCGGGACCGGTACGCGGACTGCCGGTTCGAGCTGGCCGGCCCGTGGCCGGCCTACTCCTTCGTCACGATGGACGAGCCGTGACGCTCACCCCGGTCCGGCCCGACGGGGCGCAGATCGCGCTGGTCGACCTGCTCGACCGGCTGCTCGGCACGGGCGTCGTCCTGTCCGGCGACATCACCATCTCGCTGGCCGGTGTCGACCTGGTGGAGGTCCGGCTGCATGCGCTGATCCGGTCGATCCGGGCGGAGGAGCGACGATGACCCAGCCGGTGCGCGTCCTGCCGAACCGCGTCGACGCCGACGCGGACTCCGTCGAGCGCGACCTGTTCAAGCTCGTCCTCACCGTCATCGAGCTGATCCGCCAGCTGATGGAGCGGCAGGCCCTGCGGCGCGTCGACGAGGGCGATCTCAGCGACGAGCAGGTCGAGGCGCTCGGCCAGGCGCTGCTGCGGCTGGACACCGCGATGGCGGAGCTGCGCGGGCGGTACGGGCTGACCATCCGCGACCTCGACCTCGACCTCGGCCCGCTCGGCACGCTGCTGGGCGACTGAGCACCGCCGGTCACGACGACCGGCGGTGCAGGACGCAGAACTCGTTGCCCTCGGGGTCGGCCAGGACGGTGAACCCCTCGCGGCCGGTCTGGCCGACGTCGGCGCGGGTGGCGCCGAGCCCCAGCAGCCGCTCGACCTCTGCCTCCGCCGTGCCGTCGGCCGCGACGAGGTCCGGGTGGTTGCGGTTCTTCTCGTGCTTGGGACCGGCGCTGGCCTGCAGCCAGACGGAGAGCGCACCCGCGGGCGCGCCGTCCGGCGGCCGCAGGTGGGTGCCGTCGTCGTCGATCCGGTAACCCAGCGCGGCGGACCAGAACCGCGCCATCAGGTCCACGTCCCGGACGTCCAGCGTCCACTGCGCGAAGGTGCTCGTCATCGATCCTCCCGGTCGTCGGTGTAGGGCGGACGTACCCAGCCGAGCAGGTCCCAGGCATGCGGCCGGCGCTCGCGGGGTACGTCCCGGGCCGTCCGAACGGCGTGACCGAAGGGTGGAACGCATGACCGACAGCCGTGACGTGGTCGATCTGATCGAGAAGGACCATCGGGAGATCGAGCGGCTCTTCGAGCTGCTGCGCACCGACCCGGGGCAGCGGGACCTGGCCGTCGCCGAGGTGATGGCGCTGCTGGTCGCGCACAGCCGGGCCGAGGAGGCCGAGGTGTATCCCGTCGCGCGGGACGAGGCCGGAGAGACCGAGGAGGTCGCGCACAGCCAGGAGGAGCACGCGGAGGCCGAGGCGATCCTCGAGCGGCTCGCGGCCATGGACGCGAACGACCCGCAGTACGAGTCGGTGCTGCAGGAACTGGTCGACTCGGTCGGCCACCACGTCGAGGAGGAGGAGAGCACCGTCCTGCCGGGCATGCGGCAGCGGCTCAGCGACGAGCGCCGGGCCGAGCTGGGCGAGGCGTTCCTCGCCGCGCGCGCCGAGCACCTGGGCGAGCGGCCGGACGAGGCCACCCGCGAGGAGCTGGCCCAGCAGGCGCGCAACCTCGGTGTGGAGCACACCGGATCGATGTCCAAGGAGGAGCTGCGCGAGGAGGTCCGGCCCGACTGAGGCCGGTCGTTCGAAGGAGACCATGATGCGGAACCTGCGGCGCTGGGGCGCGGTGTACGTCCTGATCCTGTTGTTCCTCGGTTCGTGGCTGGGGCAGTTCTTCACCCAGCTGTCGGAGTTCCGCAGCGAGCAGCAGACCCACGGCGAGCCGTTCACCTGGTCCGACTACCTGGCGTCGTTCTTCGCCTCGACGTTCGAGAACTGGCAGAGCGAGTGGCTGCAGCTGGTCTTCCAGGCCGTGCTGCTCCTCGCCGCGAAGCACCTGTTGTTCCAGGCCGACGCCGAGGACCTCGAGCGGATCGAGCGCAAGATCGACAATATCCACGAGCGGGTCGGCGCCGGCGAGGTCGGCCCCGAGCAGGGCGACGAGGCGGCCATCAACCCCGAGCCCAGCACGTGAGGAGGTACCCATGGCCGAGACGGTGGCGGCCCGGTTGCTGGGGCGGTTGCGCGAGTGGGGGGTCGAGCAGGTCTTCGGCTATCCGGGCGACGGCATCAACGGGATCGTCGCGGCGTTCGGGGAGGCCGACGACCACCCGCGATTCGTCCAGTCGCGGCACGAGGAGATGTCGGCGTTCCAGGCCGTGGGGTACGCCAAGTTCAGCGGCCGGCCCGGCGTCTGCCTCGCCACCTCCGGGCCGGGCGCCATCCATCTGCTCAACGGCCTCTACGACGCCAAGCTCGACCACGTGCCGGTGGTGGCGATCGCCGGGCAGACCGACCGCGCGGCGATGGGCGGGCACTACCAGCAGGAGGTCGACCTGCAGGCGCTGTTCAAGGACGTCGCCGGCGAGTACCTGACCGAGGTGAACGTCCCCGAGCAGCTGCCGAACGCCGTCGACCGGGCGTTCCGGACGGCGCTGGCCCGGCGGGCGCCGACGGCGATCATCGTCCCGGCCGACGTGCAGGAGCTGGAGTACCGCGCCCCGGGCCATGTGTTCCGGCAGGTGCCGTCCGGCCCGCCGGACGCGCCGTCGTCCGTCGTCGTCCCGGCCCAGGAGCAGCTCGAGGCGGCGGCCGCCGTCCTCAACGCGGGCTCGAAGGTGGCGATGCTCGTCGGCCAGGGCGCCCGCGGAGCCGCGGACGAGGTCATGCGGGTGGCCGAGACGACCGGGGCCGGCGTGGCGAAGGCGCTGCTCGGCAAGGACGTGCTCTCCGACGACCTGCCGTACGTCACCGGGGCGATCGGGCTGCTCGGCACCCGGGCCAGCTACGAGCTGATGCGCGACTGCGACACGCTGCTCATCGTCGGCTCCAGCTTCCCGTACACCCAGTTCCTGCCCGGCTTCGGCCAGGCCCGTGCGGTCCAGATCGACCTCGACGGGCGGATGGCCGGCATGCGCTACCCAACGGAGGTCAACCTCGTCGGCGACGCGGCCGCGACGCTGCGGGCGTTGCTGCCGCTGCTCCGGCCGGTGGCCGACCGCTCGTGGCGCACGCGGGTCGAGCAGACGGTCGCCGACTGGTGGGAGACGGTCGAGCGGCAGGCGATGGTCGACGCGAAGCCCGTCAACCCGATGCGGATCGTGCACGAGCTGTCGCTGCGGATCCCCGATGACGCGATCGTCACGGCCGACTCCGGCTCGTCGACGAACTGGTACGCGCGGCTGCTGCGGATGCGGGGGACGATGCGCGGCTCGCTGTCCGGCACGCTGGCGACGATGGGCGCCGGTGTGCCGTACGCGATCGGCGCGAAGTTCGCCCACCCCGACCGGCCGGTCGTCGCGCTGGCCGGCGACGGCGCGATGCAGATGAACGGGCTGGCCGAGCTGCTGACGATCGCTCGCTACCAGGACCGCTGGGCCGACCGCCGGCTCGTCGTCTGCGTGTTCCACAACAACGACCTCAACCAGGTGACGTGGGAGCTGCGGGCGATGGGCGGGGCGCCCAAGTTCGAGCAGTCGCAGAGCCTCCCCGACGTCGACTACGCGGCGGTGGCGCGCTCCTTCGGGCTCGACGCGATCACGGTCGACTCCCCGGACCAGGTCGGCGACGCGTGGGACCGCGCGCTGACGGCGGACGGTCCGGTCCTGCTGGACGTCCGGTGCGACCCCGAGGTGCCGCCGATCCCGCCGCACGCGACGTTCGAGCAGCTCAAGGACACCACGGAGGCACTGCTCAAGGGCGACCCGAACGCCTGGCGGGTGCTGGTGCAGGGCGTGAAGAGCAAGGCGCAGGAGTTCGTCCCCGGCCGCGGCTGATGCGCCGCCGTCAGCCCACCTCGTCGAGGAGGTCGAGGACGGCGCGCTCGACGCGTTCGCGGTCCTCCTCGCCGACCAGCACGTCGTCGGTGCCGAGCCGCTCCAGCAGGGGCCGGATGGTGACGCCCTGCTCGAACGCCTGGATCACCGCGGGGTCGACGTAGGCCGACCGGCAGACCGCCGGGGTGTTGCCGAGATACTCGGCGACCTCCTTGATCGCGCGCGCCTCCGCCCGTCGGCGGGCGGTCCGGCTGAGCGCGGCCGGGTCGTCCGACGCCGTCGCCAGCGCGACCGCGGCGAGCACGGTGCCGTGCCAGGTGCGGAAGTCCTTGGCGCTGTTGCCGTCGCCGCAGATCTCGTGCAGGTAGTCGTTGATCTCCGGCGATCGGACGTCGTGCCACGCGCCGCCCTCGTAGTAGGCGAGCAGCGTCTGGTCCGGCTCGCGGCGGCGCATCAGCGCCCGCACCACCGCGACGACGTCCTCGTCGGCGACCGCCTGGACCCGCTCCTGGCCGGACTTGGCCGGGTACTCGAACACGACGTTCCCGCCCCGGGCGATGCTCACGTGCGAGCGGAGGACGGTGGCGAGGCCGTGCGAGCCGTTCTCCTGCGCGTAGGCCTCGCTGCCGATGCGGAAGAACCCGATGTCGAGCAGCCGGGCCGCGGTGGCGAGGACGCGGCGGCGGTTCAGCCCGCGGGTGGCGAGGTCGTCGGCGATGCGGACGCGCGCCTTCGGCAGCGCCTCGCCGAACTCGCGGATCCTGGCGAACTTCTCCCGGTCGCGCCGCACCCGCCAGGACTCGTGGTACAGGTACTGCCGCCGCCCGGCATCGTCGGTGCCGACGGCCTGCAGGTGACCGTTCGGCCACGGGCAGATCCGCACGTCCTTCCAGGCCGGCGGGATCACCAGGGCCCTGATGCGGGCCAGCGTCTCGTCGTCGGCCAGCGGCTCGCCGTCGACGCCGACGTAGCCGAAGCCGCGGCCCCGGCGGCGCCGCAGGATCGCCGGGCCGGTCGGATCCCATCGTCGCAGTCGCACCGCCACCCCCTCCGTGCGCCTGCTCCATACCCCGTTCGCGCCCGGAGCACACGGCCGAATGCCGCCTGCGACCAGGGGTATGGGCCGAGCGAAGGACGAAACCGACGACCCGAGAGGAGCACCGATGAGCACCGCGACGAAGTCGGTCGACGTGCACGTCCCGATCACGACCGCGTACAACCAGTGGACGCAGTTCGAGGAGTTCCCGAAGTTCATGGACGACGTCGAGTCGGTCCGCCAGCTCGACGACCGGCACCTGCACTGGAAGGTGAAGATCGCCGGCGTGGCGCGGGAGTTCGATGCCGAGATCACCGAGCAGCACCCCGACGAGCGCATCGCCTGGCGCTCGACGGGCGGCACCGACCAGGCCGGCGTCGTGACGTTCCACAAGCTCGACGCCGACCACACGCGCGTGACGCTGCAGCTGGAGATGGAGCCCGAGGGCATGGCCGAGACCGTCGCCGAGAAGACGGGCGTCGTCTCCAGGGCCGCCGAGCGTGACATGGAGAACTTCAAGCAGTTCATCGAGGAACGCGGCCTCGCCTCCGGCGCCTGGCGCGGCGACGTCCCGCGCGAGGGCTGACCCCGGCCGACCGCCGGCGGCGGGTCGGTGACCACCGGGTCGCCGGCCCGCCGTGCGCGTGGACGCCGCGGCAAGAGTTCATCGGGACGTCTGCCGGGCTTCCCGTGATCGGACGCCTCCGGTTCCCCCGGCACGGGACGGTGGTGCGGCTCGCCCGGAGCACCTCGACCGATGCAGGGAGTCCACCATGCGTACCCGCCCGGCGCTGTCCACGATCTCCGCGTTCGCGCTGACCTCGGCGCTCGCCCTTCTCGGCACGGCCTCCGCCGGCGCCTCCGACAACGAGGCCCTCGACGGCAAGGCCGGGTCGCAGGACCCGGCGTTCACCTTCGCCGTCGTCCCCGACACCCAGCAGGAGGTGCTGGACGTGGAGGACACGCGGTTCCTGAACCGGATGCAGTGCCTCGCGGACAACCGCGCCCGGTTCGACCTCAGGTTCGTCCTGCACATCGGCGACCTCACCAACTGGGGCTGGTTGGTGCCGAGCCAGTACGCGATCGCCTCGGACGGAATGCGGCCGCTGGAGCAGGCGGGGATTCCCTACACGATCGCGATCGGGAACCACGACACCCGCGCCGTCGGCTGGAACGGCGTCGACGGCTACGGCGGCTCGGCGTACGCGCAGAACCCCGAGTGCGCGATCCGCTTCTCGCCGGAGGAGTGCGACACCCGCAAACTGGTCATGCACACCGAGGAGTTCAACGCGGTCTTCCCGCCGGAGCGGTTCGCGCAGGTCGGCGGCACGTTCGAGCCGGGCAAGTCCGACAACCTCTACACGACGTACCGCGCCGGCGGCCGGGACTGGCTGGTTCTGCTCCTGGAGCTGTGGCCGCGCGCCGAGGCCGTCGAGTGGGCCAAGGAGGTCGTCGCCGCCCACCCTGACCACAACGTCATCGTCAACACGCACTCGTACCTCGCCGGCGACACATCGATCAACCAGACCAACGGCGGCTACGGCCACACGTCCGGCCAGTACCTCTTCGACGAGCTGATCAGCCAGTACGACAACATCAAGCTGGTCTTCTCGGGCCACACCGGGATCGCCGGTCACCGCACCGACGTCGGCGTCCACGGCAACGTCGTCCACTCGTTCCTGCAGACGTTCCACTCCAACACCACGAACCCGGTCCGCCTCGTCACCGTCGACACGCGGAAGGGCACGCTGGAGACGTCGATCCACGGCCCGTACACCGGCGAGACCCTCGCCCAGTACGACGTCGACCTGTCCGGCATCGACTGGGAGTGATCCGGGGCGGCGGCCGAGCCCGCCGGCCGGTCAGGCCGACCGGCGCCAGAGCGGCCGCGGCGTCACCGTCCGGACGATCGACGGGTGCGGCGGCGGCTCGGCGCCGTCGAGCAGCGTGCCGACGATGTCGGCGGCCTCCGCCGCGAGCGCGTGCCGGTCGATCGACAGCGTCGACAGCGGGGGCGTCATGACGGCGCCGAGCGAGAGGCCGTCGACGCCGACGACGCGCAGGTCGTCCGGGACGGCGATGCCGTCGAGCTGGGCCTGCTGCATCGCGCCCATGGCCATGAGGTCGTTGAACACCAGCACGGTGTCGACCTCCGGGTGGGCCGCCCGCAACCGGACGAGGCCGTCGGCGCCGCCCCTGATCGACTCCTCGGCGACGACGACGGCCGCGGCGGAGTCCGGCCCGGCGAACCGCTCGTACGCCCGGCGCCGGTGGGTCGGCCGGTAGCGGCCGGTGCCGGCCGACGCCGGCGGCCCGGCGAACTCGATCAGGCCGAACCGCCGCGCGCCACGGTGCCTGAGCTCGTCGAGCAGCGCCTCGATCGCGCTGTCGAAGTCGAGGACCACCGCGTGCATGCCCGGCACGGTGGCCGGGGTCTCCATCTGGACCAGCGGCGCGCCGCGCGCGGCGGCCACCAGCGCCGCCTCGTCGCCCGGCAGGTAGCCGACGATCGCGTCGGCCTGGCCGCTGAGCGCGGCGACCAGCTCGACGCCGTCGCCCTGCTCGTGCGAGGCCATCAGCACGTGCCAGCCGCGCGGCGCGACGACGTCCAGCAGTTCCGCGGCGAGCTCGGTGTAGTAGGGGTTGCGCAGCGAGCCCAGGACCAGCCCGATGCTGCGCGTCTTCCGGCGGGCGGCCAGGTTGCTGGCGAACCGGCTGGGCCGGTAGCCGAGCTCGGCGGCGGTCCGCAGCACCAGCTCGCGGGTCCGCCGGCTGATCTCGGGCATGCCGTTCATCGCCCGGGTCACGGTCTGCCGGGAGACGCCGGCCGCCGCCGCGACGTCCTCGATGGTGATGCGGCCGCCGCCCATGCCGTCCCTTCCTTGACCCCCGTGACAGGGCCAGCGTAGCGTCGCCGTGAACGTTCACGGACCTCGGCGGAAGGGCTGCGATGACTCTCTGGTTCGGCGGCGACTACAACCCGGAGCAGTGGCCCCGGGAGGTCTGGGACGAGGACGTGCGGCTCATGCGCCGCGCCGGCGTCACCGTCGCCACCGTCGGGGTCTTCTCGTGGGCGCAGCTGGAACCGGAGGACGGCCGGTTCGAGTTCGACTGGCTCGACGACGTCCTCGGCCGGCTGCACGCGGCCGGCATCGGCGTCGACCTGGCGACGGCGACCGGGTCGCCGCCGCCGTGGGTGCTGCGCGGCTACCCGGACGTGGCACCGGTGCGGGCCGACGGCGTGCGGCTCGGCGGCGGCAGCCGGCAGCACTACAGCCCGCACTCGCCCAGCTACCGGCGGCTGGCAGGCCGGCTGGTCCGGGCGCTGGCCGAGCGGTACGGGTCGCACCCGGCACTGATCGCCTGGCACGTGAACAACGAGTTCGGCTGCCACGTCAGCCGCTGCTACGGCGAGCACGCGGCGGTGGCGTTCCGGGCCTGGCTGCGCGAGCGTTACGGGACCGTCGAGGCGTTGAACGAGGCCTGGGGGACGGCCTTCTGGTCGCAGCGCTACGCGACGTTCGACGAGGTGGAGCCGCCGCGCGCCGCCCCCACGTTCCTGAACCCGACGCAGTTGCTGGACTTCGACCGCTTCAGCTCCGACGCTCTGCTGGAGCTGTACCGGTCGGAGGCGGCGATCCTGCGGGAGCTGAGCCCGGGCGTACCGATCACCACCAACTTCATGGGGCCGTTCCGGCCGCTGGACTACTGGCGGTGGGCGGAGGAGGTCGACTTCGTCTCCGACGACAGCTACCCCGACCCCGTCGACCCGGACTCCCCGGTGACCGCCGCGCTGGGCCGCGACCTCATGCGGTCGCTGGCGGGGGAGCGGCCGTGGGTGCTGATGGAGCAGGCGCCGAGCGCGGTGAACTGGCGGCCCCGCAACGCTCCGAAGCCGCCGGGCGGCAACCGCGTGTTGTCCATGCAGGCGCTGGCCCGCGGAGCCGACGGGATCATGTACTTCCAGTGGCGGCAGTCGGCCAGCGGCTCGGAGACCTTCCACTCCGCGATGGTGCCGCACGCCGGCCCGGACACCAGGATCTTCCGCGAGATCGAGGCGCTCGGTGCCGAGCTGGGCGGCATGGGCTGGGTCGAGCGGCAGCCGGTGCCCGCGCGGGTCGCGATCGTGTTCGACTGGGAGGCCCGCTGGGCGCTCGAGCAGCCGTCGCGGCCGACGGCGCTGAACTACCTGGACATCGTGACCGACTGGTACCGCGCGTTCTGGGACCGGTCCGTCACCGTCGACTTCGTCCGCCCCGGCGCCGACCTCTCCGGCTACCGCCTCGTCGTGGCGCCGGTCCTCTTCGCCGCCGGCGCGGCCGCGCTGGACGGCCTGCACGACTTCGCGGCCTCCGGCGGGACGCTGGCGGTCACCTTCCAGTCCGGGATCCTCGACGAGTCGCTGCACGTCAACCCCTCGGGCTACCTCGGCCGGCTCGGTGCCACGCTGGGCGTGCGCATCGAGGAGTTCGCGCCGCTGGCCGGCCCGGGCGACGCCGAGCCGCCGGTCGTCGCCGTCGAGGGTGAGCTCGGCCCGCTCACCGGCCGGCTGTGGAGCGAGTTCGCCCACGCCGGCGGCGCGGAGGTCGTGGCCACGTTCGCCGGTGGCGACGTCGCCGGCTGGCCCGCGCTCACCCGGAACGGTGTCGGCAGCGGTACGGCGTGGTACGTCGGCACGCACTTCGACGCCGCGGGCCTCGGCCGGGTGGCCGACGCCCTGCTCGCCGGCGCGGGGGTGACCGGTGTCCTCGACCGCTGCGCCGACGGCGTCGAGGCGGTCGTCCGCGGCGACGCGACGTTCGTCCTCAACCACCGCGGCGAGGAGCGACGGGTCGTGCTGAGCGGAGAGGAGCTGACCCTCGGCCCGCGGGAGGTCCGCATCCTCCGCTGATCCGGCGATCGCCCTGATGGCGCCCGCGCGGTGCCGACCACGGCTCTCCGGCAGATCCGCGGGCGGCGCGCCCGTTTCGCCCCGTTTGTCGGCCTGTGGATAACGATGATCATCCAGGATCGCCTACATCACGAGGATTACCCGAGCTTCACCATGGCTGCAAGGGTGTTGACGCTTGGGTAATCCTCGTGATGGCCCTCAAAATCACGTGAAATCTCACCAGGTGGACGCCTAGCAACATCGGACTCACCCGACGCGGGGGACGCCGCCATCACCGTGACGATTCTCGCGGCCACCGACATCGTGACGACGATGCCGACACCCCGACGACCACGCCCCGGGCCCGGCCGTCGCGCTCTGGTCAGCACGCCCGATGTCGTCCACACCGTCATTCTCGATGGCGGGCTGACACCCGCCACCTACGGCGTCGCGGCGTCCTCGGCCGGCGCGGTCTCCTCGTCAGTCGGTGCCGTCGCGTCGTCGCCGGAGCCCGCGGTGCCGGCCTCGACGGCGTCGACCTGTTCCTGGGTGTACCCGCAGTAGTTGACCGCCTCGCGCTGCCAGTAGCTGACCAGTCGGGACTTGCCGGCGGCGTGGGCGTCGGCGACCGTGCCCTCGTAGATGCGGCCGTCCTGCGACTCGCGGTTGACGTCGGGCACCTCGGCACAGACGTGGAAGACCGAGCCCGACCGCGTCCAGTACACGAGGTCCTGGCCGGTCAGCTCCTCGATGATGGTCGTCTCCTCGGAGTACTGCTCGACCGACGGCGAGTCGAGGTCGATGCCGAAGTACACCGCGACGGCGGCGACGGCCACCGCGATGCCGCCGGCGATGCCCTTCTGCCTGCCGTCCATGTCCTTGTTGGTGAGGATCAGGACGATCAGCGGCAGGAACGCGATGACGGTGATGATCGCGCCGAGCTGGTTCTGGACGAAGAACCGGGTCGGCTCGCTCTTCGACGCGGGGTCGAGCCGGTTGGCCTTCTTCCACAGCAGCGAGCCGCCGATGGCGAGCGCGCCGATGACGACGATCAGCGCGATCAGCAGGACCATGTTCACGGGGTCCTGCCGGAGCACCCAGAAGATGGCGAACGCCTCGCCGGCGATGGCCAGCAGCCACAGGCCGGCGGCGATCAGCCGGAACCTGGTGGCCTGCTGTTTCGCCTCGGGTGTCGGCGTCCAGGTCGGTGCGTCGGCGGAGCGCTCGGTCGCGGCTTCCGGAGCGGACTCGACCCGGACGACCTCCTTCTTCCTCCTGCTGCGTCCAGCCACGATGGTCCTCCCGCGGTGAGATCGGCGGCATGAGCATATGGGCAAGGCTCGATGTGCGCCTGTCGTAGCGGGAAAGTGGGTGGATCGCAGGGAGCCGTCGGCCTCCGCGCGCCCGCCGCGGGTGCCGACTCTTGGCACGCTGGGGCGCTCCGCAAACGCGGCATTTCCGACACGTTGGGTGCGCTACGGCGTGCCAAGGACGACGCTGGAGCGTGCCAAGGCTGTGCTCAGCGGGTGATGCGCATGCGCACGAGATCGGTGCGCTGGAGGGAGACACCGTGCGCCACCGGCTCGCCGCGGCGGGCGAACGTCGTCTGGGTCGCCTGCAGCACCGGGGCGCCGTCGTCGAGGTCGAGCGCGCGGGCGTCGTCGCCGCGCACGCAGACCGCCTCGAGCTCCGTCGACGCGTGCATGGCGGCACCCGGCGTGTGCCGGTTCAGCAGCTCGTACAGCGACGTCTCGATGCGCAGCATCGGGCTGGGGTCGATCGGCCGCCCGAACAGCTGGGCCGGGACGATCTCGCTCATCAGCGCCGACGGCGAGCCGTCGACGGCGAACAGGCGGCGCACGTGCCAGGCCTTGGCGCCGGCGTCGAGCTGCAGCACCGCCGCCGACGCCGCCGGTGGCGGCACCAGCTCGCAGGACGCGTCGAGAAGCGTGACGGTGCGGCCGCCGGTGCCGACGCGGTCGCGGTAGGACTCGATCGCCGACATGTTCAGCGACGCCACCTTCGGCGGCTCGCTCACGAACGTGCCCGCGCCCCACTGCCGGGTGACGATGTCCTCGGCGGCCAGGACGACCAGCGCCTCGCGGACCGTCGTCCGCGACACCTCCAGCGCCTCGGCCAGCTCCTTCTCCGGCGGCAGCCGGTCACCCGGGGCGAACTCGGTCGCGATGAGGTGCCGCAACCGCAACAGAGCGCTCTGCGCCGCGGAGTCCCGCCTCATGGTCGACTACCACCCTTGTGCGAGGTCATCGGTCGTCATCGGTGGACCGCCACACCGTCTCCAGCACCCGCATGGTGTTGCCGCCGAGCACCTTCGCGATGTCTGCATCAGAGTAACCGTGCTGCACCAGCCACCCGGTGATGTTGTGGAAGCTTTCGCCCGGATTCTCCACGCCCGCGACGTAGTCGACCAGCGGGTGCTCCAGACGCCCCTCGTCCTTGTGGGCGTAGTTGCCGGCGTAGGTCCGGTGCACCGCCACGTGGTCGCCGAACATCGTGTCCGGGCCGAAGGTCACGTGGTCGATGCCGACGAGGTCGACGCAGTACTGGAAGTGGTCCATGAAGGACTCCAGCGAGTGCTCCGGGTGCGCCTCGGACAGCGTCGTGTGCGGCGCCGCCTCGATGCCGATGACCCCGCCGCGCTCGGCGCAGGCGCGGATGACGTCGTCGGGCTTGAGCCGGGGAATGGGCCAGACGGCGCGGGCCCCGGCGTGGGTGATCATCACCGGCACCGAGGACGTCTCGATGACGTCGAGGCTGGTGCGGTCGCCGCAGTGCGAGATGTCGATGGCCATGCCGAGCCTGTTCATCCGCTCGACGGCGCGCCGGCCGAAGTGCGTCAGGCCGGCGTCGGCGCGCTCGGACAGCCCGGAGCCCAGCATGTTGGCCTGCGAGTAGGCGATGCCGAGCTGGCGCACGCCGAAGCCGTACAGCATGTCGATGCGGTCCAGCTCGTTCTCGATCATCGTGGCGCACTCGAGCCCGGCGATGAGCGCGACCTTGCCGGCGGCCTTGGCGTCGCGGATGTCCTGGACGGTCGTGGCGTGCACGACGAAGTCCTGCTTGGCGAGGTCGGCCAGCCGGAAGCCGAGCGCGTAGATCATGTCGTCCCACTTCCAGCCGTGCTGGCTGGTGACGCAGGACGCGCCGGCCATGAAGTTGTCGACCACCGCGGTCAGGCCGGAGTGGGCCAGCCCCTCGTACCCGGTGCGCTGCCGGCCGGTGCGGTTGTAGCGGCGGATCTCGTCGGGGTCCTCCGGCAGGACGACGGCGTGCTCGTGGAGCGAGATCACGACGTTCTCGGCCAGCAGCCGGGCCACCCGGGCCCGCTCCTCGTCGGTCAGCCCGCCGTCGTAGGCGGGGACGCGGCCGACCTCGGCGGCCAGCCGGAAGTCCTGGTAGTCGACGCCGGCCTGCAGGTACGAGTACGCGCGGTAGCCGTCGTACGCGGGGGCGGGGGTCGTCTCGGTCACTGTGCTCCTCGTGGTCATGCGGTGGCGGGATCGGCCTGGACGGGCATCGGGTGGTGGCAGGCGAAGGCCTGGCGGTGCCGGTCGTCGCCGGCGAGCAGCGGCTCGACCGTCGCGCACTCGTCGGTCGCCCTCCAGCAGCGGGTGCGGAACCGGCAGCCGGACGGCGGGTCCACCGGGCTCGGGGGGTCGCCCTCGAGCAGCCGGCGGGTGCGCCGTCCCCGCAGTTGCGGGTCCGGCATCGGCACGGCGGAGAGCAGCGCCGACGTGTACGGGTGCCGCGGGTTGTCGTAGACGTCGCGGCGCGAGCCCAGCTCGGCCAGCTTGCCCAGATACATCACGCCGACGCGGTCGGAGATGTGCCGGACGACGGACAGGTCGTGCGCGATGAACACGTAGGCCAGCCCGAGCTCGCGCTGCAGCCGCTGGAACAGGTTGACGACCTGCGCCTGGATCGACACGTCGAGCGCGGAGACCGGCTCGTCGCAGACGATGACGTCGGGCGAGAGCGCGAGCGCCCGGGCGATCCCGATGCGCTGGCGCTGCCCGCCGGAGAACTGGAACGGGTACCGGTCGAGGTGGTCCGGGTCGAGGCCGACCAGCTCGACGAGCTCGGCGATCCGGGCGGCCTGCTGCTTGCGCGGCAGCAGGTCGCGGTGGATCTCGAACGGCTGCCGGAGCAGTTCGCGGACGGTCCGGCGCGGGTTGAGCGACGTGTACGGGTCCTGCAGCACGATCTGCACGCGACGGCGCAGCTCGCGGGCCTGGCGGCCGCGCACGGAGTGCACGTCGGTGCCGCGGAAGCGGACCACGCCGGACGTCGGCGTCTCCAGCCCGACGATCATCCGGGCCAGGGTGGACTTGCCGCAGCCGGACTCGCCGACGATGCCCAGTGTCTCGCCGGCGTGCAGCTGGAAGCTGACGCCGTCGACGGCGCGGACGGCGGGCGCCGGGCGTCCGGGCAGCCCGCGGCGGCCGGTGAAGTGCCGGGTCAGGTTCTCGACCGAGAGCACCGGCTCAGACGCGGCCATGGAGCACCTCCTCGTGACGGTGGCAGGCACTGGCCCGGCCGGCCGGGCGCAGCTCCGCCAGCTCCGGCCGGGACGTCGTGCACAGGTCGACGGCGACGTCGCACCGGCCGGCGAACGCGCAGCCGGTCACCCGGTTCAGCACGGTGGGCGGCGAGCCCGGGATCGCCCACAGCGCCTCCTCCTCGCGGTCCAGGCGCGGGATCGAGTGCAGCAGTCCGCGGGTGTACGGGTGCGCGGGCCGGGCGAACACGTCGTCGACGCGGCCGCGCTCGACGATGCGGCCGGCGTACATGACGGCCAGCGTGTCGGCGGTCTCGGCCACGACGCCGAGGTCGTGGGTGATGAGGATCATCCCCATGCCGGTCTCGTCCTGCAGGTCCAGCAGCAGGTCCATGATCTGGGCCTGGACGGTGACGTCGAGCGCTGTGGTCGGCTCGTCCGCGATGAGGACGGTCGGCTCGAGGGCCAGCGCCATCGCGATCATCGCGCGCTGGCGCATGCCGCCGGAGAACTGGTGCGGGTACTCCTTGGCCCGCCGCTGCGCCGCGGGGATGCGCACCCGCGCCATGAGCTCGACGGCGCGCGCCGCGGCGGCACGCCGGCTCATGCCGCGGCGGGTGCGCAGCAGCTCGGCGATCTGCTCGCCGACGGAGAAGACCGGGTTGAGCGCCGAGAGCGCGTCCTGGAACACGATCGCGATCCGCTCGCCGCTGATCAGCCGCCGTTCCTCGGCCGAGGCCCGGACCAGGTCCCTGCCCTCGAACAGCACCTGGCCGCCGGTGATCCGGCCCGGCGGGTCGATCAGGCCCATCACCGAGCGTGCCGTGACCGACTTGCCCGAGCCCGACTCGCCGAGCACCGCCAGCGTCCGCCCGGCGTACACGTCGAGGCTGACGTCCTGGACCACCGGCCGGACGCCGTCGCGGGTGTCGAACTCCACGCACAGGTCGCGCACGCTGAGCACCGGTGCGCCCTCGGCGGGCCGGCGCGGTGCGGCGACCGTCGTCTCAGCCATGAGGGGTGACCCCCACGTCGCGCAGGAACCCCCGCACCGTCGCCTGGAACAGCTCCGGCTCCTCCAGCTGCGGGGAGTGGCCGGAGTGCTCGAACACGACCAGCCGGCCGTCGGCGACCCGCTCGGCGATCAGCTCCGACGCCGGCACCGGGGTGCGCCAGTCGTGCCGGCCGACGGTGACGAGGACCGGGCAGGTGATCTCGTGCAGCCGGCCGGTGAGGTCGTACTTCGGCATGTTCACGCCGAACGCGGCGTTGTGCGTGGCGTAGTGGTACTGGGTGTTCGCGGCCTTCCGCTCGACCGCCTCCGGGTCGTAGTGGTGGTCGTAGAGCGGGAGGATGGCCCGCCAGTACCGCTCGAACTCGGTGTTGTCGGCGAAGTTCCCGGTGCCGATGCGCTCGATCGCCCACGGGTCGATGGGGACGACATCGAAGCCGCGGGCCCGCTCGACGGCGAGGTGGTCGTGCGAGGTGTCGGCGGCGGTGTCGCGCAGCACCAGCGCCCGGACCCGCTCGGGGTGGGCCAGCGTGTACTCCATCGCGAGGAAGCCGCCATAGGAGCCGCCGGCCATCACGATGTCGCCGAGGTCGAACCGGCGGCGGATCTCCTCGATGTCGGCGACCCACTGCTCGTGGGTGAACGGGCCGTCGTCGGAGGACGAACCGGAGCCGCGGGCGTCGAACGTCACGATCCGGTAGGCGTCGGCGAACGGGCCGAACGAGCGCAGCGGCTCCGCGCGCGAGCCCAGGCCCGGCGCGCCGTGGTGGACGACGATCGCGGGTGCGTCCTGCGGCCCGAGCTCCTCGATGACGAGGCGCGCGCCGTTGATCGTCTCGGTGTACGTGCGGGACGTCGTCATGCCGGGATCACGTTCTCCTCGAGGGTGCGCGGGTAGGTGGTGAGCCGCTCGGGGCCGTCGTCGGTGACCAGCACGGTGTCGGAGATGCGGTAGCCGCCGTGGCCGGGGACGTAGACGCCCGGCTCGCTGGACAGCACCATGCCGGCGGCCAGCGGCGTCGGGTCGCCGTCCTCGACCCACGGCGCCTCGTGCTGCTGCACGCCGATGCCGTGGCCCTGACGGTGCCGCAGGTACTCGCCCAGCCCGGCGTCGCGGATGACGTCGAGGCACTCGGCGTTGACGTCGGCGCAGGTGCGGCCCACGCGCATGGCCTCGGTGCCGACGTGCTGGGCGGTGCGGGCGGTCTCGAAGTAGCGCCGCTGGTCCGCGCTCGGCTCGCCGATGACGAAGGTGCGCTCGCTCTCGACGAACCGGCTCAGCACGGCCGCACCGAGCGACAGGATGAGCGTGTCGCCGGCCTGGACCCGGCGGCTGCTGGGCAGGCCGTGCGGGTTGGCCGCGTTGGGGCCGGCGTAGACGAGGCCGCCGGCCAGCTTCGTCGTGAACACGACGCGCTCGTAGCGCTGGTAGACGAGGTCGGTGCCGTGGCCGATGACGTGCCGGGCGATCTCGCCCTCGCGCGGCAGCTCACCGCCAGCGGCGATGGCGTCCTCGATGAACGCGCGGCCGGCCGCCAGCATCGAGTCGCAGATCTCCGCGGCCTGCCGGTGCAGCTCGATCTCCTCCGGCGTCTTGGTCAGCCGCAGCCCGGCGACGACGTCCGACGTCGCCCAAGTGGCGTCCGGCAGCACCGCGCGCAGCCGGTCGAACGTCCCCACCGAGATCGACGACGTGTAGGCGATGCGGCCGGAGCCGAGGCCGCGGCGGCGCAGCAGCCCGGCGAGGTGCTCCTCGGGACTGGTGACGCCGGGGTACTCGAAGTAGGTCTGGACCGGCGCGTGGATGCGCTGCTGCTCGGCGTACTCGCGGTCGAGCTCGGGGACGAGGACGAAGCGGTCGTGGTCGGCGCCGATCCACAGGTACACCGGCCGCTCGGTGACGGCGTAGCAGAACCCCACCAGGTAGGCGACGTCGGCGGGGTGGGTGACGAGGAGACCGTCGTGGCCGTCGGCACCGAGCCGCTCGACCACGCGGTCGAGGGCGCCGAGGTAGAACGAGTCGGGCAGCTGCACGGGGTCACACTCCTCGGGTGCGCGGGTCGCGCGAGTCGTTGTAGCGGATGCCGGCGATGGTCGCGGCCAGCACGAGCAGCAGGATCGCCAGCGACGGGAACAGCGTCTGCCACCACGCCGACGCGATGGTGCCCGAGCGCTGCGCGTTGAGCAGGATGCGGCCCCACGACCACGACGACGGGTCGCCCATGCCGAGGAACGACAGGCCGGCCTCGGCGATCACCGCGCGGGCCGCGGTGAGCAGGACGTTGACGACGACGAGCGGCATGACCGCCGGCAGGATCTCGCGGGCGATGATGCGGGTCGCACCGGCGCCGAGCACGCGGGCGCCGTCGATGTACGGCATGGCGGCCACGACCAGCCCGTTCGCCCGGATCATCCGGGTCACCTCGGGCCAGGACAGCAGCCCGATCACGGTGATCAGCGTGACGACGCTCGGCCCGGCCAGCGCGGTCACCAGGATCATCAGCGGCAGCATGGGCAGGGACAGCATGACGTCGGTGACCGTGGTGACCACCGGGTCCAGCCGCTTCACGTAGGCCGCGGCGAGGCCGAGCAGCGTGCCGATGCCGATGGCGATCAGCGACGCGACGGCGCCCACCAGCAGGCTGATCCGGGTACCCCACACGACCTGGGCGAACACGTCCTGGCCGAGGTCGTCGGTGCCGAACCAGTGGGCGCCGGACGGCGACTGCAGGATGTCGGTGCCCAGGCCGCTGGGGGAGTCGACGACCATCGGACCGGCGATCGCGACGACCGTGAACAGGGCCAGCACGCCGACGGACAGCCAGCCGGACGGCGCGGAGAAGAAGCCTCCGGAGCGACGTCGCCGGGTGCTGGTCAGCGCCGCCGCCTGGGGGTCGGCGACGAGGGACTGCGGCTCGGTGCTCATGTGCGGATCCTTGGGTTGAGAGCCATCGAGAGCAGGTCGGTGAGCAGGTTCGCCAGCACGACGGTCACCGCGAGGATGACGAAGGCGCCCTGCAGCACCGGGAAGTCCAGCTGCTGCACCGACTCGAAGATCAGCCGGCCGACACCCGGGTAGGCGAACACCGTCTCGGTCAGCACGGCGCCGCCGATCAGCGTCCCGAGCTGCAGGCCCATCAGCATCAGCGCCGGCAGCACCGCGTTGCGCAGGGCGTGTCGCCACACGACCCGGCGGTGGGTGAGCCCGCGCGAGCGGGCGCTGGTGATGTAGTCCTCGCCCAGCACCTCGACCATGTTGGTGCGCAGCGTGAGCGCGTACGGTCCGAGCTGCACCAGCACCAGCGAGAACAGCGGCAGCGCCAGGTGGTGCAGCAGGGAGGCGTAGGCCGCGAGCCCGCGGGTGTCCGGGTCGATGGCCTGGCCGATCGGGAACCAGCCGAGGTTCGACCCGAACACCACCAGCAGCAGGATCGCGACGCTGGGGATGAACAGCGCGTTCGCCGTGATGCCGAAGAACTGGACGGCCCGGTCGACCAGTCCGCCCCGGCCGACGGCGGCCTGCACGCCGAGCGGGATGCCGATGAGCAGCGTCAGGACGAACGCCGATCCGGCGAGGAGCAGCGTCCACGGCAGCCGCGACAGCAGCAGGTCGCTGACCGGCACCAGCTGCCGGAACGAGACGCCGAGGTTGCCCTGGACCAGCTGGCCCAGGTAGAGCACGTACTGCTGGAGGATCGGCTTGTCCAGGCCGTACTGACTCCGGAGCGCCTCCTGCATCTCCGGGGTCATGTCACCCTCCACCACCAGGAGGGTGGGGTCCGCCGGCAGCAGCCGCAGCAGGAAGAACGTCACCGTCACGGCGATCCAGATGGTCAGGATCGCGCGGAACAGCCGACTCGCGGCATACCTCAACACGGTGTGCTACCCACCCTCCCGGTGTGTGGTGGCATGGATCTGGACGAGGCCGGCTCAGTCGACCGGTGTGACCTGGGCCAGCGAGTAGCCGGTGACCATGCCGAGCAGGTCCGACGGCGACGGGTCGAAGCCGGTGAAGCGGTCACCGCGGTAGGCGAAGCGGAAGTTCTCCACGTACAGCGGCGTCAGCAGCGCCTGGTCGTGGACGTAGGCGTCGATGCCCTTGATCTTCTCCACGAACTGCTCCGGGTCGGCGGTCACCGCGGCGTCGTTCACCAGGGCGTCCAGCTCGGGGTCGGCGACCAGGTTGTAGTTGATCCCGCCCGGGTTGGACGACAGGTAGGTGCTGCGCAGCTGGTCCATCGGGTTGTCGAAGACGCCCCACTGCGACAGGTCGATGTCGTACTCGCCGCCGCGGGTGCGGGCGAGGAAGGTGTTCCGCTCGATGCAGGCCAGGTCGATCTGGATGCCGGCCTCGGCGGCGTCGTCGCGGACCACCTCGGCCACCCGGGTGAGGTTGGCGTTGGACTGGTCGCACACCATCTCGAACGTCAGGTCGTCCAGGATGCCGTCGCCGTCGCCGTCGGTGTAGCCGGCGCCCTCCAGCAGGGCGCGGGCGCCGGCGGGGTCGAACGGGTAGGGCTCGAGGTCGCTGTTGTCGTAGTCGGCGAAGATCGGCGAGATCGGGCCGACCATCCGCTCGCCGTCGCCCTGCAGGATCGTCTCGATGATCGACTCGGTGTCGACCACCATCGACAGCGCCTGCCGCACCGTCTGGTCGGCCAGCACCGGGTGCTGCACGTTGTAGGTGAGGTGCGCGAAGCCGAGCGACCCGACCGTCTCGATCGCGATGTTCTCGTCGCTCTCGAGCGAGGCCACCGCCGAGACCGGCACCGGCGTGCCCATGAGGTCGATGTCGCCGTTGCGCAACGCCAGGATCATCGTGTTGACGTCGGGGTAGACGACGTACTCGACGGTCTCGACGGCGGGACCGCCCTCGGGGGCGTACGGGTAGTTCTCGTTCGCCTTCAGGACGTAGCGCTGGCCCTTGGTGGCCGACTCCAGGATGTACGCGCCCGCGCCGACCCAGTCGGAGTCGTTGGCGAACTGCGAGACGTCGCCGGCCTTGCTGAAGATGTGCTCGGGAACGATGCGCATCCAGAAGCCGACGCCCTCGGCGAACGGGGCGTACGGCTCGCTGAGCGTGAACGCGACGGTGTGGTCGTCGCGCACCTCGATGCCGGTGACCCAGGTGAGCTTCGCCGCGACGTTGCCCAGCTGGTGGTCCATGATGGCCTGCGCGGTGAACGCGACGTCCTTCGCCGTCACCGGCGTGCCGTCGGACCACTCGAAGTCGTCGCGCAGGTGGAAGACGACGACGGTGCCGTCGGCCTCGGTGGTGTACTCCTCGGCCAGCTCCGGCACCTTCTGCGCGTTGCCGTCGATGCGCAGCAGCGTCGGGTAGGTGGCATTGAGGATCCAGCTGTCGGTCTTGGACAGCGACTGCAGCGGGTTGAAGTTCTCCATGTCCGTCGTGGTGCCGATGCGCAGCGTGGCGCCGCCGGCCTGCTCGTCCGAGCCGCCCGAGCCGCCGGTGGACTCGCCGCCGCCCTCGTTGAGCGAGCAGCCCGTGACCGCGACCAGTGTCGCGACCGCCAGTGCCGCACCGGTTCTCCGGATGCGTCCGATCGTGCCCTTCACCAGACCTCCTTGAGTACGCGCAGGATGTTGAGACCGATGACCTTGCTGATGTCGCCGTCGGACCAGCCGTGCTTGACGAGCCAGCCGACGATGTTGGTGAAGTTCTCCGCCGGGTTCTCCACCCCGGCGACGTACGGGACCCGCGGATGGTCCACGTGGCCGTGCGCGCCGGCGATGCTGAGGTGGCCGGTGAAGGAGTCGTGCAGCCCGACGTGGTCGCCGAAGTTCGTGTCGGGCCCGAACGCGACGTGGTCGACGCCGACCAGGTCGACGCAGTACTGGAAGTGGTCCATGACCGACTCCAGCGAGTGCTCCGGGTGCGCCTCGGACAGCGTCGTGTGCGGCGCGGCCTCGATGCCGATGACCCCGCCGCGCTCGGCGCAGGCGACGATGACGTCGTCGGGCTTCATCCGGTTGGTGGGCCACACCGACCGCGCGCCGGCGTGCGTGATGAACACCGGCACCGACGACCGCTCGATGACGTCGCGGCTGGTGCGGTCCGAGGAGTGCGAGATGTCGATGGCGATGCCCAGCTTGTTCATCCGCTCGACCGCGCGGCCGCCGAACATCGTGAGGCCGCCGTCCACCGGCTCGGCCAGCCCGGAGCCGAGCTGGTTGGCCATCGAGTAGGCGATGCCCATCTGCCGCACGCCGAGCCCGTAGAGGACGTCCAGCCGGTCCAGCTCGTTCTCGATCATCGTCGCGGCCTCGAGGCCCGCGACCAGCGCGATGCGGCCCTGGGTCTTGGCCTTCTCCAGGTCGGCGACGGTGCGCGCGAGGACGACGTGGTCCTGCTGGGCGACGTCGGCGAAGCGCAGGCCGAGGTCGAAGACGACGTCGTTCCACTTCCAGCCGTGCTCGGACGTCACGCAGTTGGTGCCGTTCATGAAGTTGTCGAAGAACGCGGTCATGCCCGACCGGGCGATGCCCTCGAACCCGAACGCGTTGCGCCCCGTGCCGTTGTACTCCTTCAGCAGCGACGGGTCCTTCGTGAGGATCTTCGGGTGCTCGTGCAGGGAGATGACGTGCTCACGGCCGAGGATCTCCGTCACCCGACGCGTCTGCTCCTCGTCCAGTCCGAGGTCGTAGGCCGGGACGCGGCCGATCTCCTGGGCGAGGTCGAAGACGCGGAAGTCGGTGTGCGGCTCGAGGTAGTCGAAACTGCGGTAGCCCCGGTAGCGCACGCCTGGTTTCTGCATCGGCTTCTCCAAGTGGTCCAACCTCTTTTGTGGGCTCACCATAACGAGAGGTTGGACCTCTTGAATATCGGGGACCTGCCTGCAGATGATATGGAGAATTGTTCTCATATCTTCGACCGACCGCAACGGCGGCGCTGAGCTGCGAGTTCGTGTGGATCTCGGCGGTGGCGGATCTTGTCGACGCAGCGGCGAATGGCTGCAATCGTTACAAGAAGGAAACGTGAGTCCACAATTCGATCACGTTCCCGATCGGGTTCTCGGCCCGAAAATGATCGCAGGCCGCCGACGGGAGCACCCGGCATGCGCAGGGCGCGCCGGCCGCTCGCCGGACGGCCGGCGTCCACCTCGGCGGCGGGGGGATCGAGTTCTCGAGGCCGGGAGGCTGTCATGGCGGTTCGAGCACGGCGGCTGTGGTGGTCCGGTCTGCTGGCCGTCGCGCTGGGGGGCGATCACGGCGCTGGTGACCGCGACGCCGGCGCGAGCTGCTGTGGAAGCGTTCGCCGGAGGCCGCGCCGGAGCCGTACGTCCAGCGCAAGTGGGGTGGCTGGGGGGTGCCGGGCGACATCGACCAGGGTGGTGTGTTCGGCTCGCCGGTCGTCACCGGCGACACCGTGTACGTCGGCGCCAACAACGGTCACGTCTACGGCTTCGACCGGGCGACTGGTGCGCAGGTCTGGGACTACGAGACCGGAGCCTGGAACGCGACGGGCATGGCCGTCACCGGCAACACGCTGGTGTTCGGCTCGTGGGACGGCAACCTCTACGCCTTCACGGCGCGATCCGAGTAGGGGGACCGAGCCACCCTCCCGCGTGATCATCGACCGTCGGCGACATCATGACGTCGCCGACGGTCGATGATCATTGGGGGCTCGCCAGGCGACCAGCTTGTACGATCGTCAGCTGAGGTGATGCACGTGGCGGCCGACGCCGAGGCCGGTCCGGTCCGGGTCCCGCTGAGCCGGGACCGGGTGCTGCGGGCCGCGGTCCGTCTGGCGGACGAGGGCGGCATCGGGGCGCTGACGATGCGCCGGCTGGCCGACGAGCTCGGCGCCGAGGCGATGTCGCTGTACTACCACGTCGCCAACAAGGACGAGGTCCTCGACGGCATCGCCGACGTCGTCGCGCGGGAGATCAACGAGGTGGTCGACGCCCTCGACCTGCCGTCGGCGGGCGCGCAGTGGAAGTCCGCCGTCCGCCGCCGCATCCTCGCCGCCCGCGAGGTGCTCCTGCGCCACCCCTGGGCTCCGGCCGTCCTCGAGACCCGCGCCGCGATGAGTCCCGAGATCCTGCGTTACCACGACCGCCTGCTCGGGCTCATGCGCGACGGCGGCTTCTCCTACGACCTCGGCCACCACGCGCTGCACGCGCTGGGCAGCCGGGCGCTGGGCTTCAGCCAGGAGCTGTTCGACCCCGGTGACGGTTCCGGCCCGCCCGAGGAGCTGGCCGGATACGCCGACCGGCTGCCGCACCTGCTCGGCATGTTGTCCGAGATCGCGCACGACGACCCCGACTCCACGCTGGGCTGGTGCGACGACCAGGCCGAGTTCGAGTTCGGCCTCGACCTCATCCTCGACGGCCTCGACCGCCTGCGCGAGCGCTCGTCCTGAGTCCGCGGCCGGCGGCCGCCCCGCACTGAGCCGCCCGGGTCTTTACAGCCTTACGCCGTACGGCTACCTTACAACGTACGACGACCTTACGTCGTAAGAATCGCTGCTCAGGAGGGCACGATGAAGGCGTTCGTCATCCGCTCGTACGGTTCTCCCGATGTCCTCGACCTGGCTGACGTCCCGACACCGGTGCCGGGCGACGACGAGGTGCTGGTCCGCGTCCGCGCGACGTCGGTGCAGCCGTACGACTGGCACCACATGCGCGGCGAGCCGCGGCTGTCGCGCCTCATGCCGGGCACGCTCGGGCTGCGGCGGCCGGACATCGAGATCCTCGGCGCCGACGTCGCCGGCGAGGTGGCCGCCGTCGGCCGCGACGTCACCGGCTTCGCCGTCGGGGACGGGGTGTTCGCGCTGGTCGTCGGCGGCGGCTTCGCCGAGTACGCCTGCGTGAAGGCGGCCGATCTCGCGCCGCTGCCGCGCGCGCTCTCGTTCGAGCAGGCGGCCGCGGTGCCGCTGGCGGCGATCACGGCGTTGCTGGCGGTCCGTGACGACGGCCGGGTGCGGCCCGGCCAGCGGGTGCTGGTCAACGGTGCGTCGGGCGGGGTCGGGACGTTCGCCGTCCAGCTCGCCGTCGCGATGGGCGCCGAGGTGACCGGCGTCTGCAGCGGCCGCAACGCCGACCTCGTCCGGGGCCTCGGCGCCAGCGAGGTCGTCGACCGCACGTCCGTCGACGTCACGCGCGCCGGGCGCGCCTACGAGCTCGTCATCGATGCCGCTGGCGGGCACTCCGCCTGGGCGTTCCGGCGGATCCTGGCGCGCGACGGCGCGCTGGTCGTCGTCGGCGGTCCCGCCGGACGCTGGGTGCAGCCGGCCGGGCACGCGTTCGCCGCGCTCGCCCTCAACCCGTTCGTGTCGCAGCGGATGACGATGACCGACGTCGCCGGCAGCAGGAACCGGCGGGCCAACCTGCTCACTCTGACGGAGTACCTCGACGACGGCCGGGTCGTTCCCGTCATCGACCGCAGCTACCCGTTCGCCGAGCTCCCCGATGCGCTGCGCTACTCCGAGGCCGGACGCGCCCGCGGCAAGGTGGTCGTCACGCTCTGACGCACGTCCGCCGCGGGGCGGCTCACGCCCTGAGGTACTCGCGGGCGAGCGTGACCAGCCCCTTCGGGTCGTCGGCGTAGAAGCGCAGCTCGGTGAAGGTGACCGGTCCGTCCAGGAGCTCGACGGTCACCGGCTCGAACAGCACGAGGTGGACGTTGAGCTGGCTGGACACCGCGACCTGCAGGACGGCGCCGTCCTCGCCGTCGGCGACCTGGACGGTCTTCGACTCCGGCAGCGTGCGCTTGTGGATGCGGATGGCGTCGATGTCGGACCAGCGCAGCGCGATGTCGACGACGGGCCCGTTGCGCACCCACAGCCCGGTCGGGCCGACGGCGTGCGGGTGCACGCGCAGCGCCGCGGCGTAGCCGAGCATCCACACCAGACCCCAGATGCCGATGACCAGCGCGATGATCTGCACCACCGGCCACGGGATGATGAAGTGGACCACCACCACCTCGATCGCCGACCCGACGATGAACACCCAGATGATCAGCGACACCGGCTCGACGTAGCCGAACGGCGTGGCGCCGGGCTCGGGCACCCGCGGGCGGCGGGCCAGCCAGGCGTACAGGCTGCGCCACACGCCGGACTCGTAGGCGGTGGCCTTCTGGAAGAGGGTGGCGCCACGCGGCTCGGTGGTGTCGGTCATCGGCCGGCCTCACTCTCGGGATCGGTGGCTTCGCGGCTCGCGTCGATCGACACGCCGTGGGCCCGCAGCCGCGCCAGCAGGTCGTCGAGGCCCTCGACCAGCGCGGTGAAGCGGTCGTCGGGCATGCCGTCGAAGAGGATGCGGGCGAACTCGTGCTGGTCGCGCTCCATGGCGGCGGTGACGGCCGCGCCGTGCTCGGTGAACGAGACCAGCGTGGCGCGGCGGTCGGTGGGATGCGGCTCGCGGGTGACGAAGCCCGTGGCGGCCAACGCGTCGACCAGGCCGGTGATGTTGCGCGGGCTGACCCGCAGCGCGTCGGCGAGTACCCGCTGGGTCGACGGGCCGCGGTGGTGCAACTCCCAGAGCAGGTGGGCCCTGGCGTCGGTGAGGCCCTGGGCGGCCAGCGAGCGCGTCATGTCGTCGCTGAGGACGACGACCAGCTCGAGGATCCGGCCGAGGGCTTCCGTGTGCTGCCGCGACGTGGTCATGTGCTGAACCACCTTCACTATGTCGGTAGTTCAAGAGTAGCGCACCGGCCGCGCCGCCCACGACCCGCCGGGCGCGCGACCATCCGGCCGCGGAAACGCGCTCGACGAGAGCTGCGGAAATGCTGTGACGAAAGTCACGGCAAAGGGAGGTTTGGTGGCGCGGAGAAAGGCTCCGGGCAAAGAAAGGGCCACCCTGCCAATTTGGGGGGCAAAACGGCAGGGTGGCTCGTACAACAACACTAACTCATCGATCCGTCTCGCGCATCTGGATCCAGAAGATCGCAGCCGAAAGTCCTCGACCAGCGGGTCTTCGGTCGCACGACGCGCCCGGGTGCTCGCCGCGGGCGCCGAACCGGCGGTACGGCGGTCAACTCCGGCGAAGATCCACGAATGCGGCGGCCAGCCTCGCGACTCCGTCCGCGACTGCGCGTTCGTTCAGGGCGGAATAGCCGAAGATCAATCCGCCCCGCTCGGCCGGAGAAAGGCGATACGGCGTCACTCCGTTCACCCGCACGCCGCGCCGGGCCGCCGCGGCCACGACCGCGGCCTCGTCGGCACCGGGCGGCAGCCAGGTGACCAGGTGCAGCCCGGCCGAGATGCCCGCCGGCTCCAGCTCCGGCAGCCGGGCGGCCAGGGCCGCCAGCAGCACGTCGCGGCGCCGCCGGTAGATCGGCCGCATGCGGCGCAGGTGCCGGTCGAACTCCCCGTGCGCCAGGAAGTCGGCGAACGCGAGCTGGTCGAGGACGCCCGAGCCGCGGTCGGCCAGCAGCTTCGCCTCGGCGACGTCGTCGACCCACGACCGCGGCAGTACCAGCCAGCCCAGCCGCAGCCCGGGCGCCAGCGTCTTGCTGGCCGTGCCCGAGTAGGCGACGAGCTCGGGCGCCAGCCCCTGCATGGCGCCAACCGGTGACCGGTCGTAGCGGTACTCGGCGTCGTAGTCGTCCTCGACGACCAGCGCGCCGCGCTCCGCCGCCCAGCGCAGCACGGCCGCCCGACGGGGCGCCGACAGCATCGCTCCAGTCGGCCATTGATGCGTCGGCGTGAGGACCAGCGCGTCGGCCTCGACGTCGTCGAGCAGGTCGGCACGGATGCCGTCGTCGTCGACCGGCACGCCGACCACCTCGAGGCCGGACGCCCGGGCCAGCGGCCGCAGGTCGTCGTCGGCGGACGGGTCCTCGACGGCGACGCGGCGGGCGCCGCGGGCGGCCAGCACCTGGACCAGCAGGGCGATGCCCTGGGCGTAGCCGTTGGTGACGACGACGGTGTCGGGGTAGGCCGCGGTGCCGCGGACGCGGTTGAGGTAGTCGGACAGCGCCACGTGCAGCTCCGGCGCGCCGCGGCCGGACAGGTACCCGAAACGCTCGTTGGGTGCCTGGGCGTAGGCACGGCGGATCGACCGCAGCCAGGCCGCCCGCGGGAAGTTCGCGACGTCGTAGCGGCCGTAGCCGAAGTTGACGGCCGGTTCGGGCGGGGCGGGCGGCGTGGCCGGCTCGGACTGCGCCGCCGGCGCCGCGGCGACCTCGGTGTAGCCGCCGGTGCGGCTGGTCAGGTAGCCCTCGGCGACCAGCTGCTGGTACGCCTCGACCACGACGCCACGGGACACCCCGAGCTCACCGGCCAGGCGGCGGGTGGGCGGGAGCGTGGTGCCGCGCCGCAGCCGGCCGGATCGGACGCCGTCGCGCACGGCCGCCGCGAGCTGCCGGTGCAGCGGTTCGCCGCAGCCCCGGTCCAGCGTCACCAGCAAGCTCTCGCCGGTGGAATTGGTCCGGGGTTCCGCCATGCCATTGGACCTTATCGCGCGAACCGGTCACTGTGATGCTCGGCACATGACGACGACACGCCTTCGCGAGCAGCTCGGCGACCGCCTGGTCCTGCCGGGCGACGAGCACTACGACCGCACCCGCTCCGTCTGGAACGCCATGGTCGACCGCCGGCCGCGGATGATCGTCCGCTGCGCCACCGCGGACGATGTCGCGGCCGCCGTCTCGCTGGCCCGCGAGCTGGGACTGGAGATCGGCGTGCGTTGCGGCGGGCACAGCGTGCTGGGCATGTCCGTGCCCGAGGACGGCCTGATGATCGACCTCACCCCGATGGGCGCGGTCACCGTCGACCCGGCCGCCCGGCGCGCCCGGGTGCAGGGCGGCGCGCTGCTCGGCGCCCTGGACGTCGCGGCGCAGCAGTACGGCCTGGCCACCACCGCCGGCAACGTGTCGCACACCGGTGTCGGCGGCCTGACCCTGGGCGGCGGCATGGGCTGGCTGGCACGTCAGTACGGTCTGAGCTGCGACAACGTCGTGTCCTACGAGCTGGTGACGGCTGACGGCGAGCGGCTGCGGGTCACCCGCGACGAGCACCCGGAGCTGTTCTGGGCGCTGCGCGGCGGCGGCGGCAACTTCGGCATCGTCACCGAGTTCGAGTTCCAGCTGCATCCGGTCGGCACCCGCGCCTACGTCGCCGAGCTGACCTACCCCCTGGAGCAGGCCGCCGCGGTGCTGCGTGGCTGGCGCGATCTCAGCGCCGACGCACCCAGGCAGGCCACCTTCGCCGCCGCGCTCGGCCGCGGTCTGGTCACCGTCGGGTATGTGTGGGCCGGGCCGACGGAGCATGCGGCGGACCTGCTGCCGGCGCTGCGCTCGCTCGGTTTGCCCGTGACGGAGAACGTCGGCGAGCTGTCCTACGTCGAGCTGCAGACGCGCGAGGACAGCCCGGAGGGGCACGCGTACCGCCGGTACTGGAAGGGGCACTACGTGCGCGGGCTGCCCGACGAGGCGATCGACGCGATGGTGGAGCACGGCGACGTCGACATGGGCATCAGCCTGCAGGCCTACGGCGGCGCCATCGCCGAGGTGCCTGACGACGATTCCGCGTTCAGCCAGCGCGACGCCGCCTTCGAGTACGTCGCCGCCGCCCGGTGGTCCGACGCCGCCGAGGACGCCGAGCGCATGGCCGTGGCGCGTCGGACCGCTGCCGCGATCGAGTCGTTCGCCAGCGGCGCGTACGTCAACGCGCTCAGCGACGAGGGCGCCGCCGGCGTCCGCCGCGCCTACCGGCCGGAGAAGCTGGACCGGCTGACCGCGGTGAAGACGGCCTACGACCCGGAGAACGTCTTCCACCTCAACCACAACATCGCCCCGGCCGCCCGGTCGTGACGGCCGGACGCGCAGGACTCCTACTGTCCGGGCCCGGTGCCATCATGCGCTGGTGCCCCACGACGACCGGACCCTGGCGCAGTCCGCCTACAGCGACATCCGTGCCATGATCGTGGGCGGTGAGCTGCCGCCCGGGACGAAGCTGATCGTGCGGCTGCTGTCGGAACGGCTCGGCCTGTCGGCCACGCCGATCAAGTCCGCGCTGGCCGCCCTCGAGCGCGACGGCTTCCTGGTCGCGATCCCGCACCGGGGCTTCCACGTGCCGCGGGTCGGGCCGCGCGACATGCTGGAGATCTACGAGCTGCGCGAGATGCTCGACGGCGTCGCCGCGCGGCGGGTGGCCCGGTCGCCGTCCGCCGCGGAGTTGGTCCGGACCGTCCTCGACCCGCTGCTGGCCCAGCAGCGCGAGCACGGCGACGACGGCGACCTCGCCGGCCTGCGCGACCTCGACGCCGAGTTCCACCGGGCCATCTGGCACGCCTCGGGCAACGGCCGGCTGGCGGTTGTGGGCGACAACCTCAGCGGCCAGGTGCGGCTCGCCTGGTCCGGCCGGCCGTCCGGCGGGATCGCGCGGACGCTGCGCGAGCACGAGGCGATCGCCGCGGCCATCGCGGCCGGCGACCCGGCCCGTGCCGAGCGGGCGTCGCGGGCGCACGTCCGGCGCTCCGTCGTGGCGTACGAGCGGGCGCTGGTCAGGCCGGACGGTGCGCGATGAACAGGTCGCGCGGCAGGTCGTCCGGCCCGTCGCGGCGGGTCAGCACCAGCGGCTCGAACCCGGCGCCGGCGAGCAGCCGGTGCCAGACGTCGCGGCTGAAGATGCCGGTGCGGTGCGTCTCGTGCACCGTCTCGGTGCTGCCGTCCTGCTCGCGCAGCAGCAGCACGTACTCCGTCCGGACCCAGCTGTCGTCAGGGTCGGGGTCCCACGTCCAGCCCAGGAACCGGGCGCCGCGCCCGTCGTCGGCGTCGGCGCCGCCGTGCTCGGTGCTCTCCTCGAACGTCTCGACGGTGTGGTCGGGGACGAAGACCGCGGCGCCGCCCGGGCGGCAGTGCGCGAACGCCGTCGCGACCGCGCGGCCGAGGTCGTCCTCGGTGAGCATGTAGTCGACGGCGTCGTGCACGAACACCGCGTCGAACGTGCGGTCCAGGCGCAGCTCGCGCATGTCGCCCTCGACGTGCTCGCACTCGGGGTTCAGCCGGCGCGACACGTCGAGCATGCGCGGGGACAGGTCCACCAGCGTCAGCGCGAACCGGTGCTTGAGGTGGACCGCGTTGTGTCCGCCTCCGCTGCCCAGCTCCAGCACCTCGCGGACGGGGACGCTGGCGGACTCCAGCGCGGTCGCGGCGAACGCGGCCTCGTCGGCGTACTCCTCCGGCGGTGAGATCAGCGGCCACCAGTCGGCGAGGTCACCGTAGAACCGGTACTCCTCCGTCATGGCCGCATCGTCGCATCAGGCGGCCTCACCCGACGCGGGTGGGAGCTTCCGGCGTGGCGCCGGCGGTGGTTCCGGCGGCTCGATGTGCGGCTCGTGCTGGGCCAGGAAGGCCTCGATCTCGGCGATGCCCTCGGCGGCCTCGCGGGCCACCTCGTCGTCGCGCCGGCGCGCGGGCGGACCCGCCTTCTGCCAGACGGCGGCCACTCCGGCCCCGCCGTAGAAAGCGGCGCCGACCACGGCGAACCCGCTGACGACGACCCATAGGACATAGCGCAAGCCGTCGAGCATCGCATGCACGAGGTGTGCCGATCCGTAGCTCACGTTGCTCACCTCCGCGTCATTGCGGCTGCGGTACTCACCGTTGGATGTACCCAGAGCCAACGGCTCGTCACTTCAAGGTTACGCCGATTTATATAGCAGGAACAGTTCTGTGACCAGTCAATCACGCGGATCGCCTGGTGCGGCGGCTGAGTCGATGCGCGCGCAACCCACGGATACTCGCGAAACTGGCGGATCCGGGCCGGATCGGGGCGGCATCCGTCGTTTTCGCGCGTATCCGTGGGTGTCCCGGGCACCAGCCGACCGGCTGCGGTGCTCAGAACAGCTTGTCGACCAGCTCGGTGAGGTGACGGAGCAGCGGCACCACGAGGTCCTGCTCGGCGGGGGAGAGGTTGTCCCAGGCGCCGGCCAGGTGACCGGCGACGACGGCGCGTTTGGCGGCGAGCAGGGTGCTGCCCCGTTCGGTGAGGTCGAGGACCCGGCGCCGTCCATCGCCGTCGGCCTGGCTGTAGCGGACCAGGCCGTCGCGGACCAGCGCGCCGGCGCTTCGGGTGACCGTCGGCTGGCTGAGGCCGGTCAGCTCAGCGATCGCGCCGACGCCGTCGCGGCCGCATTCCTCGATGGCGTCGAGGAGCACCAGCTGCGGCACGGTGATGTCGTCGAACAGGGGCTGCAGCCGGCCCCGCGTTCGCCGCGACGCCGACAGGAACGCCATGAGGGCATCGGCGAACTCGAGCGCCTGCTCGCCGCTGGAGCCGGAGACGGTGTTGACGCTGCGGCTCAGCGCGCCGCTGGCCGGAATGTGCTCGCTCACGCGCCCCCTCCTGCCGATGCCTGTGATCCATGAAACCACCCGCGACTGTGCAACGGCCGCCGGCGGGGTGAGAACGGCGCGGGAATGGATCGGGCGGCGACCCCGTTGTCCAGGGCGGCCGGAGTTTGTGTTCGTGTGTCCGCACGCTCGCAAGGACTTCATGTTGCGGGCGCGCTGCTTGCCTTCAGGTTGCTGGAGAAGTTGCGTCGTCTAGGACCGGCCAGGGCGAACCGCACGGTGCGGCGCCCATATCCAGCCCCTGTGAGGAGCAGAAATGACTCAGGGCACGGTCAAGTGGTTCAACGCGGAGAAGGGCTTCGGCTTCATCGCCCGCGAGGACGGACCCGATGTGTTCGTCCACTACTCCGAGATCGACGGCGCGGGCTTCCGCAGCCTCGAGGAGAACCAGAGCGTGGAGTTCGAGCTGGCGCAGGGCCCCAAGGGCCCGCAGGCCACGCGCGTCCGCGCGCTTTGATGCCGCCGCAGGTCACACCTGCCGCACACCACTGACGACGACGAGGGGCCGGCGCCGAGCGCGCCGGCCCCTCGCCGCGTCCCCGGGCCCTACGCGCGCGAAACGTGCACGGTCGCCGTCGGCCACGTGACGCAGCACCGCCGGCCGGCGGCGGTCGCCGCCTTGGTGCGTGAGCTCGTCGGCGCCCGGTGAGCCGCCTCGATGACCCGGCGTCGCCGGCGTCCGCCGCTGTTCTACGCTGACCCGAAGCGGTGGGGCAGACGAGCAGCGGTGGCCGGCGGCGGGAGGATCGGTGGCAGATCAGCACGCCGATCCCGCCGCGCAGTCCGCCGCCTTCGTCGGCCGCGAACGCGAGCTGTCCGCCGTCACCGCCGCCCTCGCGGCGCCCGGACGTCCGGCGTTCGTGCTGGTCGAGGGGGAGGCCGGCATCGGGAAGACCCGCCTGGTGCAGGAGGCGCTGCGCTCGCGCGACCCCGCCACGACGCTCGTGGCGGCCTGCCCGCCGCTGGCCGAGCCGTTCCCCCTGGGTCCGCTGGTCGACGCGCTGCACCGGCTGCCGGTCGACGGCGTGCCGCTGAGCCCGCTGGCCGGCGCGCTGCGGCCGCTGTTCCCGGAGTGGGCCGAGCACCTGCCGCCGGCGCTGGAGCCGCTGGAGGACCCGAGCTCGACGCGGCACCGGCTGTTCCGGGCGCTGGCCGAGCTGGTCGAGCGGTCCGGCATCGAGGTGCTGGTGCTCGAGGACGCACACTGGGCCGACGCCGCGACGCTGGAGTTCCTGCCGCTGCTCGTCGGCGCCACCCAGCACGACCTCAGCCTCGTCGTCACCTACCGGGCCACCGACGTGCCGGCCGCGTCGCCGCTGCTGCGGCTGACTGCCCGCCCGCCGGCCGGGCTGCGCCGGGTCGAGCTGGCGTTGGAGCCGCTGACGGTCGGCGAGACGACCGCCCTGGTCGCGTCCATGTTCGCCACCGACGACATCTCGGCGGAGTTCGTCTCGTTCCTGCACCGCCGCACCGAGGGCGTGCCGCTCGCGCTGGAGGAGAGCCTGTCGCTGCTGCGCGACCGCGGCGACATCGTCCGGCGCGGCGACGAATGGTCCCGCCGGGCGGTCGACGACCTGCAGGTGCCGCCGACGGTGCGCGACTCCGTCCTGGAGCGGGTCGACCGGCTGCCGTCGCAGGCCCGCCGCGTGCTCGAGGCCGCCGCCGTCCTGGCCGAGCCCGCCGACGGCGTCCTGCTCGCCCGGGTCGCCGGGCTGGGGGACGACGACGCGAGGCAGGGGCTGGCCGCTGCACTGACGTCGGGGCTGCTGCGTGAGGCCGCGCCGGGCCGGTTCGTCTGCCGGCACGTGCTGGCGTCGCGGGCCATCGAGGAGGCCCTGCCGGTGTCCGAGCGGAGGCTGCTGCACGGCCAGGCCGCCGCGGCGCTGCAGGAGCTGCCGACCCCGCCCGTGCTGCGGCTGAGCCGGCACTTCCGCGAGGCCGGCGACGTCGCCGCGTGGAGCCGGCACGCCGAGGCCGCCGCGGACCTCGCGCTGGAGTCCGGCGAGGACCGCGCCGCGGTCGTCCTGCTGAACGACCTGCTGACGGCCGCCGCGCATCCGCCGGAGCGTGAGGCCCGGCTGGCGCAGAAGCTCGGCCAGGCCGCCACCTGGGGCGTCGCCGCGCTCGGCGAGCTGGCGCTGGTCGTGGCCGCGACGCTGGCCACCGCGCTGGACCGCCCGGAGCTCCCGGCCGACCGGCGCGGCGAGATCCGGCTGCTGCTCGGCCGGTTGTGGCTGCAGCTGGGCGACTTCGACACCGGCATCGAGCAGGTCGAGACCGCCGCCGGCGAGCTGGCCGCCCGGCCGGAACTGGCCGTGCGGGCGATGATCTCGCTGTCGCACCCGCGCGGGCAGGTCTGGCCGGTCAGCCGGCACCGCGACTGGCTCGACCGCGCCACGGCGCTGTTCCCGCAGGTGCCGGCCGAGGAGCAGACCTGGCTCGCGGTCGACCGCGCCAGCGCGCTGCTGATGATGGGCGACGAGACCGGCTGGGCGGCGGCCGAGGCGATCGACGCCGCGGCGGACAGCCTCTTCGAGCGCCGGCAGCTGGGCCGGTGCCGCATGAATGTCGGGCATACCGCCATCGCCTGGGGCCGCGACGCGATCGCCCGGCGTCAGCTGGACGGCGCCGTCGAGCTGCTCGCCGCGACCGGCTACCAGCGGCTGGTGAACTCGGCGCTGATCACCCGCGCCAACCTCGACTGGCACGGCGGCTCGTGGGACGGGCTGGCCGAGCACGTCACCGAACTGGCCGGGTCCGCCGACACCCTGCCGGAGGCGCTGCTTGAGGCGCGGATGATCCTCGGCCTGCTCGACCTCGCCGGCGGCCGCCGCGACGACGCCGCCGACCAGTTCCGGGTCGTGGTCGCCGAGGCGGTGCGGCGGGGACTGGTCGACGTGCAGACCGGACCGGCCGGCGCGCTCGGGCGGCTGTTCCTGGCCGACGACGCCGTCGCCGACGCGCTGCGGGTCACCGAGCCGGCGATGGCCATGGTCGTGCGCAAAGGGATCTGGCTGTGGGCCACCGAGGTGGCGCCGGTGCACGCCGACGCACTCGCGCGGGCCGGGCGCGGCGACGAGGCGGTGGACCTCGTCGAGCGGTTCGCGGCCGGGCTCGGCGATCGCGCCGCGCCGGCCCCGCAGGCGGCCCTGCTGGTGTGCCGGGGGATCGTGGCGGGCTCCGGCGAGCGTGCGGCCGAGCTGTTCGGTGCGGCCGCGGCCGCGTGGGCCGAGCTGCCCCGTCCCTATCAGGAGCTGCTCGCGCTGGAGCGGCAGGCGCTGGCGCTGCTGCCCGACGGCGCCGGGCTGGACCTGCTCGGCACGGTGCAGCGGCGGCTGCGCGACCTCGGCGCCCGCTGGGACGCCGACCGCGTCGCCCAGGTGCTGCGCGCGCACGGCGTCGACGTCGCCCGGGCCTGGCGCGGCGGCCGGCGCGGCTACGGCGACCAGCTGTCGCCGCGCGAGCTGGAGGTCGCCCGGCTGGTGGCGCAGGGCATGACCAACCGGCAGGTCGCCGAGGCGCTGTTCCTCTCGCCGCGCACCGTCGACCGGCACCTCAGCGCGGCCATGCGCAAGCTCGGTGTCGGGTCGCGGACGGCGCTGGCGGTCGCCGTCGCCTCCGACGCCGCCGGCGACGACGCCGCATTCATTGGGTGATCTGCCCACTCGCGAACGGCCGGCGGCGTGACCGACGGTGACCTCATGCACGTGACCGACCTGCCCGAGCCCGACGCCGCCGACGACGACGCGCCCGCCGAGGAGCCCGAACCCGCCGACGGCGAGCGCTGGGAGCCTCTCTGACGCCCCGCGCGGGCCCCTCCCCGACCCGCTCCCCGACCGAAGTTGATCTTGGAGTTGTTCGGGAATTGCGGTCAGGAATGTCCGATAGATGGCCGAACAACTCCAAGATCTCTCTGTCAGGATCTTGTGTGCCGGGGTGCTGCTCGACGGGGCGGGGTGCCG
>NZ_QUAL01000440.1 GCF_003579925.1 Jiangella rhizosphaerae
GCGCTCGGCGGGCTGGAGGCGACGGTCGAGGCGGTCCTGACGGCGGCCGCCGCGGCACCGCTGCCGATGGGCGTCGTCGTCGCGTCCAGCTGGGCCCGCTCCGGCGAGCACGCGACGACGCTGGCCCGGCTCGCCACCCGGTATGCCGCCGACGGTGTGGTCGGGTTCGGGCTCTCCAACGACGAGCGCCTCGGCCGGGTCGAGGCCTTCGCGCCGGCGTTCCGCGTCGCCGCCGACGCCGGGCTGCTGCGCACCCCGCACGGCGGTTTCTTCACCGGGCCGTCCCACGTCCGCGACTGCGTCGAGCTGCTCGGCGCCACCAGGGTCGGCCACGGCACGTCCGCCGCGACCGAGCCGGCCGTCCTGGACCTGCTGGCCGAACGCGGCGTCGCGCTCGAGCTCTGCCCGACCTCCTACCCGCCGTTCGGCGTGCACGCGCTGGACGAGCTGCCGGTGCGAACATTCCTGGCGGCGGACGTGCCGGTGGCGATCGGCAGCGACGACCCCCTGCTGTTCGCCGTCGGGCTGGCCGGTCAGTACGCGCTGTGCCGCGACGTCCTCGGGCTCACCGACGCCGAGCTGGCAGCGTTGGCTCGCGGCTCGATCACCTCGTCGGCAGCGCCGGAGCCGCTGCGGCGGACGCTGCTCGCCGGCGTCGACGCTTGGCTGACCGCAGACGGCAGAGTGGGCGCGTGAGTGCCGAGCCGCCGTTCCCGCCACCGGGGTTCCGGCGGTTCTGGGCCGGCGAGGCCGTCTCGGGGCTCGGCAGCTACGTCACGCTGCTGGCGCTGCAGACGCTCGTGGTGCTCGACCTGGGCGGCGGCGCCGCGCAGCTGGGGTGGGTGAGCTCGGCGCGCTGGCTGCCCTACCTCGTGGCCGGACTGGCGGTGGGAGCGCTCGTCGACCGGGTGCGACGGCGACCGGTCATGATCACCAGCGACCTGGTCCGCGCCGCGCTGCTGCTGGTGATCCCGGCCGCGTGGGCCGCCGGCCTGCTGACGCTCCCGCTGCTCGTGGTCGTGGTGGCGGGTTTCGGCGCCGCCTCCCTGGTGAACGACGCCGCCTCGATGGCGTTCGTGCCGCGGCTCGTGCCGCGCGTCCATCTGCAACGGGCGCACGCCCGCATCGACGGCGCCGACGCCGTGGCACAGACGGCCGGTCCCGCGCTGGGCGGGCTGCTGGTCCGGGTGGTCGGGGCGCCGCTGGCAGTACTCGCCGACGCGGTCACCTACGTGTTCTCCGCGGTCATGGTCGCGACGACCCGGGTGGACGAGCCGCGCGCGGGAGCGGGCGGCCCGGTGCCGCACCTGCGGCGCGAGATCGCCGAGGGGGTTCGCTGGGTGTACGGCCCGTCCGGGTTGGCGAGGCTGGCCGTCGCAACCCACGTGTGGTTCGCGGCCAACGCGGTGGTGTCGGTGGTGGTCCCCGTCTGGGCGCTGCGCGAGCTCGGGCTGTCCCCGGCGGTCTTCGGCCTCACGACCGCCGCGGCCGGCGTGGGCGGCCTGCTCGGCGCCTCGGTGAGCACGGCCGCCGGCCGCCGGCTCGGCACGGGCGGGGCGATCATCGCGGCGCATGCGATCGTCACGGTCGCCGTCGTCGCGACGGCGACCGCCGGCGCAGCGACCGGGACCGTCCTCGCGCCGGCGCTCCTCGGAGTCGGCCAAGCGTTGTACGGCTTCTCGATCGGGCTCAGCAACTCGCACGAGATGAGCTACCGGCAGGCCCTGACGCCGGACGCCCTGCAGGCGCGGACGAACACGACGATGCGGTCGTTCAACCGGGCCGTGATCGTGGTGGTCTCGCCGCTCGCCGGGCTGCTCGCCGACCGGCTCGGGCTGGCGCCCGCCCTGGTGACGGCGGTGGTGATCTTCGCCGGTGTCGTGCTGATGCTGCTGGCGTCGCCGTTCCGCCACGCCCGGATCTAGGAACGCCCGGTCACCGGCCGGAAGGCGGCGCGGAGGTGGCGCCGACCCGCAGCCGGACCGGCAGGTGCACGTTGGGCGGCCGCCGGCCGGCCAGCAGCTCGGTCACCATGCGCCCGGTCAGCCGGCCCTTCTCCGCGATCGGCTGCACGACCGTCGTCAGCACCCGCTCGCCCAGCCAGGGGGTGTCGATGCCGTCGTAGCCGACGACGGTGAGGTCCTCGGGCACACGCAGGCCCAGCGACTCGGCGGCCCGGATGACGCCGACGGCGAGCAGATCGCTCTGCGCGACGACGGCCGTGGGCCGGTCCGGCACGTCGAGCAGCAGCCGCCCGGCCCGCTCGCCCTCCTCGACGACGTTGCTGGGCGCCTCGGCGACCGGGACCGGCCCGAAGACGTCCTCGGTGGCGGCGAGCCGGGCCCGGCAGTCGGCGAACCCGACCGAGGCGCGGCGGGCGTCGTCGACCAGCCCGCCGCGGCCGTCGAGCCGCAGCGGCAGCGCGGCGACGGCGACCCGGTGGTGCCCCAGCGACGCGACGTGCCGGGCCAGCTCGGCCGCGCCGCCGTAGTCGTCGATGTCGAGCACCGTGACGTCGGGCCGGTCGGGTCCGTCGACGGCGACCACCGGAACCCCCCGGCGCAGGAACAGGTCGAGCAGCGGGTCGTCGTCGCGGCCGCAGGTGGCGAACACTACCGCGTCGACCGGCATCCGCGACACCTGCTCCGTCGTGGGGCTGCCGTGCTGGGCGTCGCCCGAGAGCAGCAGCAGGCCGGTGCCGGACGGGCTGAGCGCCTCGGCGATGCCGTCGAGCAGCGCGACGGCGACCGGGTCGCGGAACGCGTAGAGCAGCCGCTCGCCGATGACGGCGCCGACGATGCCGGACCGGCCCCGGCGCAGCGACCGGGCCATCGGATCGGGACCGGCGTAGCCGAGCTCGCGCGCCGCGGCCAGCACCCGTTCGCGGGTCGAGTCGGCCACCGGCCCGGAGCCGCTGAAGGCCAGCGATGCCGTGGACGGCGACACGCCGGCCCGCGCGGCCACCGCCGCCAGCGTCGCCCGGTGCTCGCCCACGTCAGCTCCCCTCACGGATATCGCGCTTGCATTCCGATCCTCGACCATAGGAGAATATCGAATCGATTCGATCGAATCGATTCGACCCAGAGGACTTTCACGTGACGCACTCCGCTCCGGCCCAGTCGCCCGACTTCGCCAGGGTCGTCCGCGCCCGCAACGCCGTCGCCACCGTGTTCGCCCTCAACGGGCTGGCGGTCGCGAGCTGGATGGCGCGCATCCCCGAGGTGCGCGACCTGCTCGGGCTGACGCCCGGCGAGATCGGGCGGGTGCTGCTGGCGCTGGCCGCCGGCTCCCTCGTCGCACTGCCCACCTCGGGGTTCGTCGTCAGCAAGATCGGCGCGGCGCGGACGGTGGCCGGCGGCTCGGTGCTGGTCGCCGCCGGTCTGACGCTGGCCGGCGTGGGCGCGGACTCGCTCGGCACGGTCGCGGTCGTCGCGGCCGGGCTGGTGCTCATCGGGTACGGCTCCGGCTCGTGGGACGTCGCGATGAACGTCGAGGGCGCGGCGGTCGAGCGGCTGCTCGGCCGGACCATCATGCCGCGCTTCCACGCCGCGTTCAGCCTGGGCACGGTGGCCGGGGCCGGGCTCGGTGCCGGCGCCGCGGCCGCCGGGCTCCCCGTGGTCGTCCACCTGAGCGTCGTCAGCGTCATCGCGCTGATCGTCACCATCGTCGCCAGCCGCAGCTTCCTGCCGCGCACGGCCGAGGTCGACGACGACGGCGCGCCGGTCCAGCGCGTCTCCGTCTGGACCGCGTGGCGCGAGCCGCGCACGCTGCTCATCGGGCTCATGGTCATGTGTGCCGCGCTGATCGAGGGCATCGCCAACGACTGGCTGGCGCTCGGCCTGGTCGACGGCTACGAGGTGAGCAACGCCGTCGGCGCGGTCGGCTTCGCCGTGTTCCTCACGGCCATGACCGCCGGGCGGACCGCCGGCACCCAGCTGGTCGACCGCTTCGGCCGACTGCCCGTGCTGCGCACCAGCGCCGTGCTGTCCGCCGCCGGCGTGCTGCTGGTCGTCTACGGCGGGTCGCTCGCGGTCGCGCTGGCCGGCACGGTCGTCTGGGGTCTTGGCGCCGCGCTGGGCTTCCCGCTCGGCATGAGCGCAGCCTCCGACGACCCGCGCCGCGCCGCCGCCCGGGTCAGCGTGGTCGCGTCGGTCGGCTACACCGCGTTCCTCGCCGGGCCGCCCATCCTCGGGTGGCTGGGCGACCACGAGGGCGTCCTGCACGCGCTGCTGGTCGTCGCCGTCGCCGCCGTCGTGGCCGGGCTGGTCTCACCCGCCGCGCGCGAGCAGCAGCCGACCCCCGTCGAGGCCGCCGCCCGCGACTGACGGCCCCGGCCGGTCAGGACGCGCCCGGCCGCACCAGCCCGGTCTCGTAGGCCAGCACCACCAACTGCACGCGGTCGCGCAGCCCGACCTTGGCCAGCACCCGGCCGATGTGGGTCTTCACCGTGGCCTCGGTGACGAACAGCCTCGCGGCGATCTCGGCGTTCGACCGGCCGCGGACCACCTCGCGGACGATCTCGTGCTCGCGCTGGGTGAGCTCGGCCCAGACGGCGTCCGGCGGGGTGGCGTCCTCGGGCAGGTGGCCGGCGAAGCGTTCGAGCAGCCGGCGCGTGGTGCTGGGCGCGACCACGGCGTCGCCGGAGTGCACCGCACGGACGGCGTCGAGCAGCGTCGGCGGCGGGGCGTCCTTGAGCAGGAACCCGCTGGCGCCGGCCTTGATCGCGGCGAACGCGTACTCGTCGAGGTCGAACGTGGTCAGCACGATCACCTTCGGCGCGTCCTCGCGCGAGCGCAGCCGGCGGGTGGCCTCGACGCCGTCGAGAACGGGCATCCGGACGTCCATCAGCACGACGTCGGCCGTGGTCACCGACAGTGCGTGCAGCGCGGCGTCGCCGTCGCCGGCCTCGCCGACCACCTCGAGGTCGGGCTGCGAGTCGATGACCATCCGGAACCCGGCCCGGACCAGCTGCTGGTCGTCCACCAGGAAGACCCTGACCGGCTGCACACTCACTTCCCTTCTCCGTATGGCAGGTCGAGGTCGACCCGCCAGCCGCCGCCGGCCGCCGGTCCCGCCGTCACCGTGCCGCCGTACATCGTCATCCTCTCCCGCATGCCCGCCAGCCCCTGGCCGAGCCCGTCGCTGGGCGCGGCCGCGCCCCGTCCGTCGTCGCTGACCCGCAGGGTCAGCCGGTCGGCGCCGAACACCAGCGCCACCTTCGCCCGGGCGGCCGGGCCGGCATGCTTGAGCGCGTTGGTCAGCGCCTCCTGGATCACCCGGTACACCGCCAGCGACGGGCCTGGCGGCAGCGGCCGCGGCGGGCCGGTGACGTCGAGCTCGACCGGCAGCCCGGCCTGCCGCACCGACGTGACCAGCTCCGGCAGGCTGCCCAGCCCCGGCTGCGGCCGGACGCTGCCGCCGTCGGCGTCGTCGGTGGTGCGCAGGACCCCGAGGAGCCGGCGCATCTCGGCGAGCGCGCCGCGGCCGGTGTCGCCGATGGTCTTCAGCGCGTCGAGCGCGGCCTGCGGGTCGTGGTCGCCGGCGTACCGGCCGCCGTCGGCCTGCACGACGATGACGGAGAGGTTGTGCGCGACGACGTCGTGCATCTCGCGAGCGATGCGCGAGCGCTCCTCGGCGGCCGCCAGCAGCGCCCGCTGGTCGCGTTCCCGCTCGGCCTGGTGCGCCCGCTCGACCAGCTCGGCGACGTACGCCTGCCGCGTGCGCCGCACGTCGCCCATCGCCCAGGCCCCGATGACCGTCGCGGACAGCCCGATGGCGCTGGCCACGAACGCCTCCGCGCTCTCTTCGATCGACGGGACGTAGCGCACTGTGCCCAGCACGACGCCGAGGAACCCGGCCGCGAGCCCGGCCCAGCTGGCCCACCGCGGGCCGTAGGCGCTGACGGCGTACAGGCCGAGCAGCAGCGCGACGTCGTACGGGGTCAGCTGCAGCCCGGTGGCCCACTGCACCAGCCCGGCGGCCACCAGCACGCCGAACGACTCGACCGGCCGCACCCGCCGGAACACCAGCGCCGCGCACATGACCGTCCCGAGGACGAAGTGCGCCCAGGCGGGGTCGAACGCGGCCGCCGTGAACACCACCATCGTGACGAACACGCCCAGCGCGATGACGGCGTCCGGCACCACGGGGTGCCGGCGCACCCACGCGTACAGCCGGTCCCTGCGCCTCACGGTGAGCAGGCTAGCTCGCCGCGCCCTCCCGCGCCGTCCGAGTGTTTCGCCCGAGCCCGAAACACTGCCGCGTCGGGCCCGCGTCGCCGAGACTGCCTGCCATGCAGACCAGCACTGGAAAGGTCCAGCTCGCGTTCATGATGTCGCTCGACGGCTTCGTCGCCGGCCCCGGCCACACCATGGACTTCATGGACGGGACGGCGGTGCGCGACGGCGTGCACCGGGAGCTCATCGAGAGCACCGGCGCGATCCTGGCCGGACGCGACGGTTACGACAGCACCGGAGGAAACCTCCGGCCGTACGGCGGCGCGTGGAGCGGGCCGATCTTCGTCCTCACCCACCACCCCGAAGACGTCCACACGATCGACGGCGCCACGGTGCTGAGCTGCTCCGTGGCGGAAGCGGTGCGGATCGGCCTGGAGGCGGCGCGCGGCCGGAACCTGCAGGTGCTCTCCCCGACGATCGGCCGGCAGCTGCTTCACCTGGGACTGGTCGACGAGATCGACGTGCATGTGGCGCCCGTCCTGCTCGGCGACGGCATCAGGCTCTACGACGCGCCCGGCGGCGAGCTCGTCCACCTGGCCCGGGAAGGCGACGACCCAGGGCTCGCGGCGCGGCTTCGTTACCGGCCGGCGTCCTCGGCGTCGCGGGTGCGGCGCAGCCAGAGCAGGCCGAGCACCGGCAGCACCAGCGGCACGAACCCGTAGCCGCGCCCGAACACCGACCACACGGTGTCGTCGGGGAAGTCGCCCGGGTCGAACGCGGTGATGGCGCCCACCGTCAGCACCCCGATCAGCTCGACGGTGACGGCGGTCAGCGCCACCCGGCGGGCGGTCGCGCCGGGCCGGGCGAGCGCGACAGTCGCGACGATGTACACCAGCGCGGCGAACGCCGACAGCAGGTACGCCACCGGCGCCTCGTCGAACTTCGTCGCGATCTGCACGCCGGCCCGGGCCGACGCCGCCAGCGCGAACACCGCGTAGACGGCGATGAGCAGCCGGCCCGGCCCGCTGGACCGCCGAGGCGTACCGCTCACGCCGCGCCCGCCTCCCACAGCTGCTGCATGCGCACCACCAGCACCGGTACCACCAGCGCGGCGACGACCAGCACCGACGTCCCCCACCGCGACTTCTCCGCCAGCGCCCAGAACAGCCCGAGCGGCACGATGATGAGGTTCATCAGCACGTAGCCGATGAACGTCGCGGTCTCCTCCGGCGCGCCGTCCGTGATCATCAGGACGACCGCCACCACGGCCTGCACGACGATGAGCAGCTCGACCACCCCGGCGCCGATGACGTACGGCTCGCGCGGCGGCCGGTTGCGCACCACGGCCACCAGCGCCCACGCGGCGTAGGCCAGCGAGGCCACGATGACGGCCCAGTCGACGACGGCGATCATGCGTCAGTCCGTCACGGGAGCCGGGCCAGCTCGTCGGTGAGGTCGTCCAGCCCCAGCGAGCCCATCGACAGCGCGGCCATGTGCCACGCCTTGAGGTCGAAGTCCGCGCCTCGCGCCGCCCGTGCGGCGTCGCGGCCGGCCAGCCACGCCCGCTCTCCCAGCTTGTAGCCGATGGCCTGTCCCGGCGCGCCCAGGTAGCGGACGATCTCGGAGTCGATGAAGGCCGGGTCGCGGCCGTTGAAGGCCCCGAAGAACTCGCGCGCCAGCTCCGGCGTCCACACCTCGCCGGGGTGGAAGGTCTCGCTGGCCGGGATGCGCAGCCGCAGGTGCATGCCGATGTCGATGATGACCCGGATCGCCCGCATGATCTGCGCGTCGAGGTAGCCGAGCCGGACCGCGGGGTCGGTGAGGTAGCCCAACTCGTCCATGAGCCGCTCGGCGTAGAGGGCCCAGCCCTCCGTCATCGCGCTCACCGAGCCCAGGCTCACCTGGTAGCGCGACAGCTGGTCGGCGACGTACACCCACTGCGCCAGCTGCAGGTGGTGGCCGGGGACGCCCTCGTGGTACCAGGTGCTGACCAGCCCCCACACCGGGAAGCGGGTCTCGCCCAGCGTCGGCAGCCAGGTGCGGCCGGGCCGGCTGAAGTCCAGCGACGGACGGCTGTAGTACGGCGCCGCGGCGGTGCCCGGCGGGGCGATCATCGCCTCGACGTGCTTGATCGGCTCGGCGAGATCGACGTGGGTGCCGTCGAGGTCGGCCATCGCGCGGTCCATGAGGTCCTGCAGCCAGGCCCGGACCTCCTCGACGCCCTCGATCGCCTCGCCGTGCTCGTCGAGGTGGCGCATGACGGCCAGCGGCGTGTGCCCTGGCAGGACGGCGTCGGCGGCCTGCTTCATCTCCTCGCCGATGCGGCGGAACTCGGCCCAGCCGTAGGCGTAGGCCTCCTCGAGGTCGAGCTCGGAGCCGGTCCAGTAGCGGGCGGCGACGGCGTAGCGCTCGCGCCCGACCGCGTCGGGCGTGCCCTCGGCAGCCGGGCGGTAGGTGGTGGCGAGGTAGTCGCGCAGCTCGGCCAGGCCGGCGCCGGCCTGCGCGGCCGCGGCGGTCAGCTCGTCGCGCTGCGCGTCGGGCCCCTTGGCCACGAACGACGTGTACCAGTCGGCCTCGATCCAAGTGTCGAGCTGCTCGATGACGGTGTCGACCTGACGCTGCGCGGCGTACAGGCCTCGCCGGTCGCCCTCCTCCAGCGAGGCGCGGAAGCTGCTGGCCGCGGCCGGGATGTTGCGCAGCCGCCGGCCGATGACGGCCCAGTCGTCGTCGGTGTCGGCCGGCATCATCTGGAACACCGACCGCAGCGACTGGACCGGCGAGAACAGGTTGCTGAGCTCGCGCAGCCCCTCGCCGGCGTCGTGCAGCGCCAGCGAGGCGGTCAGCCGCTCACGCAGCAGCCGCGCCGCCCGGCGCTCCTCGACGGGCAGGCCGGCGTCGCCCGCCGGGTGCTCGACGGCGTCCAGCTCGGCCAGCGTGGCGCGGCCGGCCTGCGCCACGGCCTCGCGGCCGGCCGGCGAGTAGTCGGGCATGGCGTCGACGCCGGGCCTGATGCCGAGCGCCGTCCCGACGAGCGGGTTCAGGTCGGCGATGGTCTCGACGTAGCGGTCGGCGATCTTCCGGGGGGTGTCGGCATCGTCGTGAGGCACCGGCCCATCATGCCTCGCGCGCCGTCGTGGCGTGCGCCAGCCCCGGCCGATCAGCCCGCGGCGACCGCGTCGCCCCGTACCTGGGCGGCCGCGCCGGGCACCGGCTCAGCGGGATCGGCGCCGGTCGCGACGATGCGGTTGGCGGCGTCGACGTGCACCACCCGCGGCTGGAACCGGCGCGCCTCGGCGTCGTCGACCAGCCCGTAGCTGATGAGGATGACGAGGTCGCCGGGCTGCACGAGCCGGGCGGCGGCGCCGTTGATGCCGATGACGCCAGACCCCCTCGGGCCGGGGATGGCGTAGGTGGTGAGCCGGGCGCCGTTGGTGATGTCGACGATGTCGACCTGCTCGCCGGGCAGCAGGTCCGCGGCGTCGAGGAGGTCTTCGTCGACCGTGACCGATCCCACGTAGTGCAGGTCGGCCTGCGTCACGGTGGCGCGGTGGATCTTGCCCTTCATCATGGTGCGGAACACGCGTTCACTCCTGGTCTCGCTCGCTCGATGCGGCCGGGGGGCCGTCACCGTCGGCGTGGCCGTCGGGTCGGGGGACCGACTGCTGCCGGTACCTCGCCATCCATTGTTCTGGAACATCGGTCTTGCGTGCCAGCCGAGCCCGTTCGGCCTGCTCTTCGGCGATGGCCCGGGCCTCGGCGGGCAGCCGGTGCGCGATGACCGCGTCGACCGGTCCGGGCGTGGTGTCGACGTGCACCGACGCCAGCCCGAGCCGGCGCTGCAGCGGCCCCTGCACGATGCGCACGCTCTGTGTCTTCGCGTGCGGCACGGTGGTGAGGTTGCGGTACAGCACGCCCTCGCGCACGACGACGACGTGGTCGTCGACGCCGTAGGCCAGCCGCTTCCAGCCGAACGGGCGCAGCCAGCGCGCCGGCCGCGGCGCGTGCGTCAGCGGCACCGACAGCGGGTCAGAACCCGGCAGCACGTGCCGCAACACCTCGGCCGCCTCCTCGTACGTCGCCACCGGCAGCAGCGTGGACGTGCGCTGGCTGTCGTCGGACGACTCGCCGCTGTAGCCCGCGACGTCGACGTCCAGCCGCACCCAGCTCTTCCCTCTCCACAACAACGGCTGGCGCATGGCTACTCCCTGCACCCGGCCGGGCGGGACGGTCTGGTGCTGGGTGTCGAGCAGGCCCTTGCGGATGCGGTAGCCGTCGGGCGACTCGGCCAGGACGAACGCGAAGTTGCGGCCCAGCTGGCCCCACAGCGCGGCGCCGATGGCGATGATGCCCGGCAGCATCGAGGACAGCAGGCCGACGGTCACCTCGCTGTCGCGGAAGAACAGCAGCGCGACGCCGAGGCCGACGATGAACACCACACCGGCCACGAACGCGCCGGACAGCACCGTCGACCACACCAGCCGGTCCAGCGGCACCTCGTGCACCACCCGTTCCGGCGCCTCGGGGGTGTCGGCGTCGATGCCGGCGGCCCGGGCCAGTAGCTCGGCCCGCAACCGCACCGCGTCGTCGACGGCGAGGTACTGCAGCGGCGCCTCGGCCTTGCCGCCGCCGGCCACCTCGAGCCGCAGCTCGGAGACGCCGAGCAGCCGGCCGGCCAGCGGGCGGTTGATGTCGACGGCCTGCAGGCGGTCCAGGCGGACCCGGCGCGACCGGCGGTTCAGCATGCCGGAGTCGATGCGCAGCGCGTCGCCGTCGAACCCGTACCGGGTGAACCACCAGGACAGCAGGCCGGCGATCATGCCGACGACGGCGAACGCCAGTGCGGTGAGGCCGAACCGGCCCATCTCGCCGGAGCGCAGCGCGTCCTGACCGCCGATGCCGATGGCGAGGGCGAGGAAGCCCCAGCCGCGCAGCAGTGGCGTGAGCGGGTGCAGCCGGCGGAAGTGCTCCGGCGTCGGGTCGACCCGGTCGACCTTCACAGACCGGCCGCCTGCGCCTCACCCAGCGCCGACAGCCGGTCGCGCAGCCGCGCGGCCTCGGCGGCCGGCAGGCCGGGGATCTTCGCGTCGGTGGCCGGCGAGGCGGTGTGCAGCTGGACGGTGGCCAGCCCGTACCGCCGCTCCAGCGGCCCCGACGCGACGTCGACGAACTGCATGCGGCCGTACGGCACCACCGTCAGCCGGCGGTACATGACGCCGTGAGTGACCAGCAGGTCGTCCAGCCGCTCGGCGTAGCCCCAGGCGCGCCAGTTCCGCGGGATCAGCCACAGGCCCCACACCAGCGCGATCAGCGCCGCGCCGACGACGGGTAGCACGCCCGCGAGCCCGAAGATCAGTCCCAGCACCACGCCGGCGACGGCGGCGACGAGCGTCACCGTGATGAGCAGCACCAGCCGGCGCAGGTCGACGAGCTTGTGCGACACCTGCTGCCAGGCCTCGCCGGGCGGCGCGAAGAGCTGGTCCTGGTCCACGGCGATGAGGCTACCTCGCCGCGTCGGCGCGTTCGCGCGTCAGCCGTGGCCCGGCGGAATCAGTTCGCCCGCCGCCACCTCGACGCCGAGGGTGTTGCCGGGCGGCGCGAGCGGACAGGTCCAGGCGGGGTCGTAGGCGCACGACGGGTTGTAGGCGAAGTTGAGGTCGACCACGAGTCCGTCGTGAACCGAGCCGCCGAGGTCGGCCCCCTTGACGGTGTCGAGCAGGTAGCGCCCGCCGCCGTAGGTGGCCCGGCCGGCGGAGGTGTCCTTGAGCGGAACGAAGATGCCGCCGCCGTACGAGTCGAGCCACCAGACGTCGAGGTCGCCGAACGGCAGGTGCAGCCGGCCGGCCAGCTCGAACGGCACGACGCCGTCGGTGGCGGTCGGCACCTCCAGCCGCTGCCGCTCGACGTCGGTGTCGACCGGCAGCACGAACCGCAGGCTCGGGTCGTACGGGACGTGCCGCAGCCCGGCGAAGCCGGCCCGCCGCTCGGGCGGGACCGGCGACGCGGGATGCGTGCGGATCAGCTCGTCCCGGCCGGCGGCCCACCGCTCGTGGGCCGCCGCCGGGTCGGACTCGCTCTCGGCCCGCACCCGGGCGTAGAGCGCGTGGACCCGGCGCCGCCAGTCGAGGACGTCGAGCGCGCCGATCGAGCTCAGAGCAGCCCCTTGTCCTCGAGGTAGGCCCGTGCGACGTCGGGCGCCTGCTGCCGCTCGGCGTCGACCTGGGCGTTCAGCATGGCGAGGTCATCGGTGGTGAGCACACCCGCCAACTCGTTGAGCACCTCGGCGATGGCGGGGTCGCCCGCGCTCTCGGTGTTCACGACGGGCACGAGGTTGTCGGCCGCCTGCAGGCCCTGGTCGTCTTCGAGGGCGACCAGGTCGAACTGCTCGAGCGTGCCGTCGGTGGTGCCGACCAGGCCGAGCTGCGCGTCGCCACGCTGGACCGCCTGCTTCGTCTCGCTCGTGCTGAACCCGGTGGCCAGTGGCGGGTCGACGATGTCGAGGCCGTAGACCGACTCCAGGCCCGGCTCGCAGAACGGGCGGTCGGGGCATTCCTCGACCGCGGCCAGCGTGATGGGCTGGCCGAGCGCCGCGAGGTCGGACAAGGTGGTGAGGTTGTTCTGCTCCGCGAACTCGTTGGTGACGGCGAACGCGTTCTGGCTCGCCGCCTCGGCGGGGTCGAGGATGGTGAGCCCGCGCTGCTCGGCCAGCGGCCGCGCGGCGTCGACGGTCTCTTGCGCGTCCGACGTGGCGATGGGCGCGTTGCTGGGAGCGTCGGGTCCGTTGATGGCGCCGTTGAGGTACTCGGCGAACGTGGCCAGGTACTCGGGCACGACGTCGATCTCGCCGCTCTCGAGCGCCGGCTCGTAGATCTCCCGGGCGTCGACGGACTGGATGTCGACGGTGTAGCCGGCGTTCTCGAGCAGTGCGGCGTACATCTCCTGCATGATCAGCATCTCGGTGAAGTTGGCGCCCCCGACGGTGAGGTCGCCGCCGCCACCGCCTTCGGTGGCCGTCGAGTCGCCGCCCTCCTCGAACGGGTCGTCGTCGCCGCCGCACGCCGTCAGAGTCAGCGCGAGGCCGGCCGTAGCGGCCAGCACGGCCGCTCGTCTCCGCATGGTCATGAGATTCACCGGTGTCACCTTCTGTGTCCCGTGCCGGGCATCGAACCCCGCACGCGTGTCCGGCGAGCACCCTGTCAGCGCCCGCGTGAAATCAGTCAACTACGCGCCACTGACAACCTCTTCCTGCATCAGCGGCATTCCCCGGTCACGATCGGGTCTCGAACGGCGCCGCCGTGCGCGGCGCATGGGGTCGACGACCCGCTCCAGCCACGCCATCAGGCCCTCGACCACGAGCGCCAGCAGGCAGACGATGATCGCGCCGCCGATGATCTCGGGCACGTCCTGGCGGCCGAAGCCGCTGGTGATGATGCGGCCCAGGCCCGGGCCGGAGATCACCGCCGCGAGTGTCGCGGTGGCCACGATCTGCACCGTCGCCAGGCGGATGCCGCCCATGATCAGCGGGATGGCCAGTGGCAGTTCGACGCCGCGCAGCAGCTGGGTCCCGCTCATGCCCATGCCGCGGGCCGCCTCGACGGCGTCGCGGTCGACCTCGCGCATGCCGACGTAGGCGTTGGTGAGGATCGGCGGGATGCCGAACAGCACCAGCGCGATGATCGTCGTCCAGACCGACAGCCCCAGCGGCGTCATGTACAGCAGCGCCAGGATCGCGAACGTCGGGACCGCCCGGCCCACGTTGCTGATGTTGATGGCCAGCGTCCCGCCGCGGCCCAGGTGACCCAGCCACAGCCCGATCGGCAGCGCGACGACGCACGCCAGCAGCACCGCCGCCCCGCTGATCCACAGATGCTCGATCAGCCTGGTGCCGACCCCCGTGGGCCCGCCCCAGTTGTCGCCGTCGAGCAGCCAGGTCAGGCCGTCCACGAACGTGTTCATGCGGTCACCGTCCGCCGCCACGGCGTCAGCCATCGTTGGAGCCCGAGCAGCAACGCGTCGGCGATCAGCGCGAGCACCACGCAGAGCACCGACGCCGTCAGCACCTCGGCGTGGAAGTTGCTGCTCAGTCCGCGGTTGATGAGGTTGCCCAGACCGCCGTGGTTGACGATCATGCCGACGGTGGTGAGGGCGACGGTCGACACCGTCGCCACGCGCAGCGCGGCGAACACCGCCGGCAGCGCCAGCGGCAGCTCCACCTTCCGCAGCAGCCGCAAGCCGTCGTAGCCCATGCCGATGGCCGCCTCACGGACGTCGTCCGGCACGGCGTCCAACCCGGTGAGGATGCCGCGGACCAGGATGGTCAGCGAGTACAGCACCAACCCGATGATCACCGTCGTCGCCGAGATCTTGGTGAACGGCAGCAGCAGCGAGAACATCGCCAGCGACGGCAGGGTGTACAGCGCCGTCGACGTGCCGAGGATCGCCCCGCGCAGCCAGCCGACCCGGCGGGCGACGACGGCGAGCACCAGCGCGACGGCGAAGCCGATGACGACGGAGACCACCGTGATGGTGACGTGCTGGCCGAGAGCGTCCATGATCTCGTCCTGCCGGGTTCGTATGTACTCGCCGCACACCCAGTCGTTGCGAACGAGGCAGTTGTCGGTCAGGGTTGCGGTATGAACGGGCCCGGAGAGCGCCATTCCGTTGACGCTACCGAAGAACCGATGATTCGTCTCGACCGCGTGTCCAAGAGGTACCCCGACGGCACCGTCGCGGTACAGGAGCTGACCCTCGAGGTGCGGCGCGGCGAGCTGGTCGTCCTGGTGGGGCCGTCGGGCTGCGGCAAGACCACCACCATGAAGATGGTGAATCGCCTGGTCGAGCCGACCGCCGGCCGCATCGTCGTCGACGGCGTCGACGTCACCGACGCCGACCCCGTCGCCCTGCGCCGCGGCATCGGCTACGTCATCCAGAACGTCGGGTTGTTCCCGCACCGCACCATCGAAGAGAACATCGCCGTCGTCCCCGAGCTGGTCGGCTGGCCGCGCAAGCGCCGCCACGAGCGGGCGCGCGAGCTGATGGAGCTGGTCGGGCTCGACCCCGCGGTGCACGGCCCGCGCTACCCCCACGAGCTCTCCGGCGGCCAGCGGCAGCGGGTCGGCGTGGCCCGCGCGCTCGCCGTCGACCCACCCGTCCTGCTCATGGACGAGCCGTTCAGCGCCGTCGACCCCGTCGTGCGGGCGCAGCTGCAGGACGAGTTCCTGCGGCTGCAGGACGACGTCCGCAAGACCATCCTGTTCGTCACGCACGACATCGAGGAGGCGGTCCGGCTGGGCGACCGCATCGCGGTGTTCAAGCAGGGCGGCCGGCTGGAGCAGTTCGACACGCCGGCGGCCATCCTCGGGGCGCCGGCGACGGAGTTCGTGGCCGACTTCGTGGGCGCCGACCGCGGCCTCAAGCGGCTCTCCGTCACGCCGATCACCCGGGCCGACCTCGAGCACCCGACGGTGGTCCGCGCCGACGACGACCTCACCGCCGCCGGCGCCGCTCTGGGCGACGAACGGTGGGCGGTGGTGCTCGACGCCGACGGCGGGCTGGCCGGCTGGGTCGGTCACGACATGCTGACGGGCACCGGGAAGGTCCGCGACCACGCGCGGCGCATGGAGGCGTGGGTGCAGCTCGACGACAGCCTCAAGGTGGCCTTCGCCGAGATGCTGCAGTGGAACGCCGGCTGGATCGCCGTCCTGGACGACGACGACCGCTACCTGGGCGTACTGACGCCGTCGACGCTGCACACGGCGCTGCGACGGTCGGTGGAGGCCGAAGCCAACGACGTCGCCCGGGCCGAGGTGGTGCTCGAGACCGTGCAGAACGCCTGACGGATCAGGCGCTGCGCTCCTGGCGCTCGACCGGGGCCGGCTTCTTCTTGCGGTCGGCCTCGGGCAGCAGCTCGGTGTTCTTGTCCTCCCACTTGATGAGGTCGACCACCGTCGGCGCCTCGGAGAGGTCGGGCCACAGGTCGTTCCACTCCGCGCCCTCGGCCAGCCGGGCCAGCTCGACGCTCGGGGTGGACGCGCCGGGGCGGGCGCTGCGGGCGGCGGCGATCTCGGCCTCGAGCAGATCCAGCCGCGACCGCATGACGTCGATGCGCTCGGAGGCGACGTCGAGCAGGCCGACCATGTGGTCGGTGAACTCGCGGTGCTCCTCGGAGTAGCGGGCGTGCGCCTCGGAATACTCGGCCGCCTGCTCGGCGCGGACCGTGGCCACCTCGATGCGCAGCCGGCGCTCCAGCCGGAGCACGAACGCGCCCAGGACCGCCGCCGCGACGGCGCCCACGGCGGCCGCGATGCGCGGCCACGGCCCGTCGAGGACCATGGCGGCGACCGTCAGCGCGATCGCCGCGGCGGGTGCGGCGACGGCGAGCAGACGAACAGCAGTGAGACGACGGCGGTGACGGACGGAGGCCATGGGCGTCACCGTACCTTCTGGGAAGGCGCGAATCGGACTTCACACGCCGCGCCACACCGGGAACTTCCGTCACGCGCGGGTTACGGTGCTGGCCATGCCGAGCGTGCGTGTCAACGGGGTCGATCTCGCCTACGACGATGCCGGGTCCGGGCCGGTGGTGGTCCTCGTCCACGGGGCGCTGGGCGACCGCCGGATGTGGGACCACCAGTTCGCCGCCCTCGCTTCTCGTCACCGCGTCGTCCGGTACGACTGGCGGGGGCACGGGGAGTCCGGCGACGCCGCCGGGGAGTTCGCCCACCACGCCGACCTGCTGGGGCTCATGGACGCCCTCGGCATCGAGCGGGCGGCGCTGGCCGGCAACTCCTACGGCGGCGCCTACGCCCTCGACGTCGCGCTGGCCGCGCCCGAGCGGGTCACGTCGCTGACGCTCATCGCCTCCGGCCTGTCCGGGCACGAATGGCCGGCGGAGATGCTGCGGTTCGCCAGTGAGCGCGTCCTCGCCGCCGTGCCGGCCGAGCGGCTGCAGCGCTACCGCGACCGCACCGCCGGGCACGTCGACCCCGCGGACGTCGCCGCGATGGCCGAGGCGCAGCTGCGGCTGATGGTCACGGGACCGAAGCGGGAGCCGTCCGACCTCGACCCGGACGTGTGGGACCGCGCCACGACCATGTGCCGCCTGGTGTTCGAGCGCGAGTGGGGCGGGCCCGCCTCCACCGAGCTGGGCGCGCGGCCGCCGGCGAAGGGCCGGCTGCACGAGGTCACCACGCCGACGCTGGTGATCAACGGGCTGGCCGACCTGCCCTGGATCCAGGACGTCTCGGACCTGCTCGGCACGAGCATCCCCGGCGCGGAGCGGGTCGACCTCGACGACACCGGCCACCTGCCGCAGCTGGAGCGTCCGGCCGAGGTGACCGCGCTGCTCACGAACTTCCTGGCCGGCCGCTGACTCACGCCGGGTGGGCGCCGCCGTTCTCGTCGTCGGACGGGGGCGGGACCTCGCCGGCGCGTTCGAGGCGGACGGCGGCGACCGTCAGCACGACGGAGGCCACGACGACCACGGCGGAGAGGACGGCGCGGTTGCGGCCCATCGGCGAGTCGAGGTGGTCGAGGGCCAGCAGCCCGAGCCCGGCGTAGACACCCACCAGCAGAGCGCCGAAGTAGGCCGACGCCTTCGCGAGCGCGACCGAGCGCGCCACGCGCAAGGCGTCGATGCGGCGGTCGAAGCGCCGCTCGGTGATCCAGCCGCGCACCGCCCGGGCGCCGGCGAGCATGCCGATGGCGAGGAAGAGCAGGAGCAACGGCAGCACCCACGGGATCGGCGGGAGCGCGCCGGACGTCGCGTCGACCACTCGGCCGATCGACCAGCCGATCGGGACCGCCACCAGGGCGACCCAGATCAGCGAGCCGATCCTCGTCCGCTGCACGGTTGTCGCGACTCGGGCGTCAGGCCGGGATCTCGAGGGTCTCGTCCAGCCGGCGCACGCCCGTGGCGTCGACGGCGGAGCTGAGCTCGACGACGCGGCCCAGCCCGGGCACGGAGAAGTCGGGGTCGACGTCGGCCCACGGGATGAGCACGAACGCCCGCTCCGCCAGCCGCGGGTGCGGGACGCGCAGGTCGTCGTCGTCGGAGGTGACGTCGCCGACGGCGAGCACGTCGATGTCGAGGGTGCGCGGGGCGTTCGGGACGTCGCGGGTGCGGCCGTAGGCGGACTCGGTGGACTGGGCCCGCTCGAGCAGCGAGCGCGGCGACAGCGTGGTGTCGACGACCAGGACGGCGTTGAGGAACTTCGGCGACCCCTCGGGGGCGTCGACCGGCTCGGACTCGTACACCGGCGACACCGCCACCGGCACGATCTCGGACGAGTCGGTGAGGGTGTCGACGGCCGCCTGCAGGAACTCGATGCGGTCGCCGAGATTGCTGCCCAGCGCGAACGCCGTGCGCCGCAGCGGGCGCAGATCACCGGTCAGGGTGTCGGCGTCGACGACGTTGGGGTTGGGGACATTGGTCACGTTCTGGCCCTTCGAATCGTCACGGTCACGTCGTCGAACGGCACCGTCATCGGCGCCTCCGGCTTGTGCACGGTCACTTCCGCCGCCTCTACCCTGGGATCGTCCAGGCAGAGGTCCGCGATGCGCTGGGCGAGGGTCTCGACCAGTCGGACCGGCTCCCCCGAGACGAGGCCGACCACCCGCTCCGCAAGACTGCCATAGTCGACGGTGTCGGTGAGGTCGTCGCTCTCGGCCGCCGCACGGGTGTCGACGCTCAGCGCGACGTCGACGCGGAACAGCTGGCCGTTCTCCCGCTCGTGGGCGAACCAGCCGTGGCGTCCGCGCGCGGTCAGGCCGCGCAGCTCGATGCGGTCAGGCACTCCACGACCCTAGCCGCCCGCACCCACTCCTCGCGCCCCCGTCCGGGGGTGGGATTGGCCACGATCCCGTCATCCCTGCGCCAGCCGGGCCGCCACCCGCACCGCGTCGAGCGTCGCCGGGACGGTGTGCACCCGGACGCACCAGGCGCCGGCCAGCGCGCCGATGGCCGACAGCGTGTCGGTGGCGGCGTCGCGGCCGGCCGGCGGGCGCCGTTCGCCGGTCTCCGGGTCGGCCAGCAGCTCGCCCAGGAACGTCTTGCGCGACGCCGCGACCAGCAGCGGAAGCTCGAGGGCGTGCAGTTCGGCCAGCCGCGACAGCAGGGTCCAGTTGTGGTCCCAGGTCTTGGCGAAACCGAGCCCCGGGTCGACGGCGATGTGCTCGGGCCGCACCCCGGCGGCCAGGGCGGCGTCGACGCGCGGGCGCAGCTCCGCGACCACGTCCGCGACGACGTCGCCGTAGACGGCCTGCTCCTGCATGTGCTCGGAGTGGCCGCGCCAGTGCATCAGCACGACCGGCACGTCGGCGTCGGCCACGACGCGCAGCATGTCCGGGTCGGCCAGCCCGCCGGACACGTCGTTGACCAGCCGCGCGCCGGCCTCCAGGGCGGGCGCGGCCACCCCGGCCCGCATGGTGTCGACGGAGACGACGGCGCCCGCGGCGGCCAGCTCGCGGATGACCGGCAGGACGCGGCGCCGCTCCTCGTCCGGCGACGGACGCCGCGCGCCGGGGCGGGTGGACTCGCCGCCGACGTCGACGAGGTCGGCGCCCTGCTCCATCAGCTGCAGCCCGTGCTCGATCGCGTCGCCGGGCTCGAACCAGAAGCCGCCGTCGGAGAAGGAGTCGGGTGTCACGTTCACCACACCCATGACCAGCGTGCGCGGCGGCTGCGGGAGCCCCGCGACGTAGCGCAGCGGCCGTCCGGCCATCATCGGCTCTGCAGCGCGATGTCGGTGCGGTGGTGGCTGCCGTCGAGCCTGATGTGGCCGACGGCCTCGTACGCGCGCGACCGCGCCTCGTCGATGTCGCCGCCGACCGCGGTGACCGACAGCACGCGGCCGCCGCTGGACACGACGGTGCCGTCGGCGTCCAGCCGGGTGCCGGCGTGCAGCACCTCGACGCCCTTGACGGCGGCGGCCTCGGACAGCCCGCCGATGGGGTCGCCGGTGCGCGGCGCCGCCGGGTAGCCGTGCGCGGCGACGACGACGGTGACCGCGGCGCCGTCCTGCCACACCGGTTCCGGGTGCTGCGCGAGCGTGCCCGTCGCCGCGGCCCGCAGCAGCCCGCCGAGCCCGGACCGCAGCCGCGCCAGCACCGCCTGCGTCTCGGGGTCGCCGAACCGGGCGTTGAACTCGACCACCCGGACGCCGCGCGAGGTCAGCGCGAGCCCGGCGTACAGCAGCCCGGCGAACGGGGTGCCGCGGCGCAGCATCTCGTCGATGGTCGGCTGGACGACGCGCGCCATGACGTCGTCGACCAGGCCCTCGGGCGCCCACGGCAGCGGCGTGTAGGCGCCCATGCCGCCGGTGTTGGGGCCCTCGTCGCCGTCGTAGGCACGCTTGAAGTCCTGCGCCGGGGTCAGCGGCACGGCGACCCGGCCGTCCGTCACGCAGAACAGCGACACCTCCGGGCCGTCGAGGTACTCCTCGATGACGACGCGCCCGCAGGCCTCGGCGTGCGCCAGCGCGGCCTCGCGGTCGTCGGTGACGACGACGCCCTTGCCGGCGGCCAGGCCGTCGTCCTTGACAACGTACGGCGCCCCGAAGCGGTCCAGCGCGTCCTCGGCCTCGGCGCGAGTCTCGCAGACCACGGCCATGGCCGTGGGCACCCCCGCCGCGGCCATGACGTCCTTCGCGAAGGCCTTCGACCCCTCCAGCCTGGCCGCTCGTCCGGACGGCCCGAAGCAGGCGATGCCGCGCGCCTTGACGGCGTCGGTGACGCCCGCGACCAGCGGGCCCTCGGGGCCGACGACGACGAGGTCGGCGCCGAGCCGGGCGGCGAGGTCGGCCACGGCCTCGGGCTGCTCGGCGACGACGGAGTGGACCGCGACGTCCGCGGCGATGCCGGCGTTGCCGGGCGCGGCGTGCACCTCGGACACCTCGGGGTCGCGCAGCAGGCAGCGCACGAGGGCGTGCTCGCGCGCACCGGAACCGATGACGAGTACCTTCACGGACGCCGACCCTATCGGGAGAGGGTCGCGACATCATCGACTACCGTGGACGGTGATGAGCGAACGATGGATCGATCTCGTCGGCGCGGTCAACGTCCGCGATCTCGGCGGGCTACCCACCACCGACGGCCGCGTCACCCGCTTCGGCCAGGTGCTGCGCTCCGACAACCTGCAGGACCTCATCGACGACGACATCGACCGGCTCACCGGCGAGCACGGCCTGCGCGACGTCGTCGACCTGCGCACGACCTTCGAGGTGACGTCCGAGGGCCCGGGTCCGCTGACCCGCGTCCCCGAGGTCACCGTCCATCACCTGTCGCTCTATCCCGAGGTCGGCACCACCACCGACGTCGAGGCCGACAGCGTCCTGCCGTGGACCGGCAAGGACGGCAACGACGCCATCTGGGTGAACTCCGGCGTCTACTACACGAACTACCTGCGCCACCGGCCGGGCAACGTCGTGGCGGCGCTGCGCACCATGACGGCCTCCGACGGCGCCACGCTGGTGCACTGCGCGGCCGGCAAGGACCGCACGGGCGTGGTCTGCGCGCTGGCGCTGTCGGTCGTCGGGGTCGACCGCCAGGCCGTCGTCGACGACTACGTCCAGACCGGCGAGCGCATCGACGCCATCATGAGCCGGCTCAAGGCGACGGCCACCTACGCCGCCGACCTCGAGGGCCGGCCCAACGACGCCAACCTGCCGCGCGCGGAGTCGATGCACACGTTCCTCGACTTCGTCGACACCGAGTTCGGCGGCCCGGACGGCTGGCTCCAGCTGCACGGCTGGACCGCCGACGACACCGCCGCCCTGCGCACCCGCCTCGTCGGCTGACGCGCGGTCAGCGCGCCAGCGCCGCCTCCAGCCGTTTGCGCACGCCCGGCCACTCGGCGCTGAGGATCGAGTAGTAGACGGTGTCGCGCCAGGTGCCGTCCGGGCGGCGCATGTGGTGACGCAGCACGCCCTCGCGAACGGCGCCCAGCCGCTCGATGGCGCGCTGCGACCGGACGTTGAGGTGGTCGGTCTTCAGTGCCACCCGCTCCAGCCCGAGCGTCTCGAACGCGTGCCCGATGACCAGCAGCTTCGTCGCCGTGTTCACCTCGGTGCGCCACCAGGCCGGCCCGATCCACGTCGACCCGACCTCGACCCGCCGGTTCGCCGCGTCGACGTCGAGGTAGGACGTCGACCCGACGACGCGGCCGTCGGCGCGGCGGCGGATCGCCCACGGCACGACGTCACCGCTGGCGACCGCCGCGAGCGTCCGCTCCAGCGGCCCGGCAAGGCTGCCGTCCGAATCCGGCCGCCAGGTGGCCACCCAGCGGAACAGCTCGTCCGGCTCGGAGACGGCCGCGGTCAGCTCGTCCAGATGACCCGGCGTCAGCGGCTCCAGCTCGATCCAGTCGTTGGCCAGCGGCACGGTGGTGATGGCGGTGGTCACCGAGCCATCATCGCCGACCGCGTGCCACCATCGGACCGACGACCCCATCGGCAGAGGAGCTCGCCTCGTGATCATCCGCCCGTACGCGCCCGGCGACGACGACGCGCTCTACGACATCTGCCTGCGCACGGGTGACAACGGCGGCGACGCCACCGGCCAGTTCGCCGACCCGCGGCTGCTCGGCGAGATCTTCGTCGGCCCGTACCTGCGGTTCGAGCCCTCGTTGGCGTTCGTGATCGACGACGGCGCGCCGGCCGGCTACGTGCTCGGTGCCCGCGACACCGTGGAGTTCGAAGCGGCCTGCGAACGCGAGTGGTGGCCGCCGCTGCGCGAGAAGTACCCGCCGGGCTCCTTTCCGGCCGGCACGCGCGACGCGCACTACGTCGAGGTGCTGCACCAGCGGGGCACCCCCGACCCCGCCGTCGTCGCGGACTATCCCGCCCACCTGCACATCGACCTGCTCCCCCGCGCCCAGGGCCGGGGCCTGGGCCGAGGGCTGATCGAGCGGCTGCTCACGGCGCTGCACGAGGCCGGCGCGCCCGGCGTCCACCTGGGCGTCGGCGCGGCGAACACCCGCGCCATCGCCTTCTACGAGCGCATGGGGTTCCGGACGCTGCGCCGGTCGCCGAGCGGCCGCACCATGGGCCGCCCGACGACCTGACGGATCAGCGGACGAGGTCGCGGATCGCGACGATCTGCTCGCGGCCCGGCCCGACCCCGACGGCGGAGATGGGCGCCTTGCACATGTCCTCGATGGCCTCGAGGTAGCGCCGGGCGGCCGGCGGCAGGTCGTCGAGCGTGCGGGCGCCGCTGATGTCGTCGTCCCAGCCCTCGAAGTACTCGAAGATGGGGACGGCGTGGTGGAACTCCGTCTGCGTCATCGGCATCTCGTCGTGCCGGACGCCGTCGATGTCGTAGGCGACGCAGACCGGCACGGGGTCGTAGCCGGTGAGCACGTCGAGCTTGGTCACCACGAGGTCGGTGGTGCCGTTGATGCGGGTGGCGTAGCGGCCGATGACGGTGTCGAGCCAGCCGCAGCGCCGCGGCCGTCCCGTCGTCGTGCCGAACTCGCCGCCGGCCTTGCGCAGCCGCTCGCCCTCGTCGCCGAAGAGCTCCGTCGGGAACGGGCCCTCGCCGACCCGGGTGGTGTAGGCCTTGAGCACCGCGATGACGCCGTCGATGCGGGTCGGCGGGACGCCGGAGCCGGTGCTGGCGCCGCCCGCGGTCGCGTTGGACGAGGTGACGAACGGGTAGGTGCCGTGGTCGACGTCGAGCAGCGTCGCCTGGCCGGCCTCCATGATGACGACCTTGCCGTCGGTGAGCGCGCGGTCCAGCAGCAGCGCGGTGTCGGTGACCATGGGCCGCAGCCGGTCGGCGTAGCTCAACAGCTCGTCGGCCACCTCGTCGACGCTGACCGCGCGCCGGTTGTAGACCTTCACCAGCAGCTGGTTCTTCTGCTCCAGCGCGCCCTCGACCTTCTGCCGCAGGATCTTCTCGTCGAAGAGGTCCTGCACCCGCAGGCCGACGCGCGCCATCTTGTCCGCGTAGGTGGGTCCGATGCCGCGCCCGGTGGTGCCGATGCGCCGCTTGCCGAGGAACCGCTCGGTCACCTTGTCCAGCGTCCGGTTGTACGACGGGATCAGGTGCGCGTTGGCGCTCACGACCAGCCGCGACGTGTCGATGCCCCGGGCCTCCAGCGCGTCGAGCTCCTCGAACAGGACGGCCAGGTCGACGACGACGCCGTTGCCGATGACCGGCGTGACGCCCGGCGTCAGGATGCCCGACGGCAGCAGGTGCAGCGCGTAGGTCTCGCCGTCGATGACGACGGTGTGGCCGGCGTTGTTGCCGCCGTTGAACTTCACGACGTAGTCGACCTGGCCGCCGATGAGGTCGGTGGCCTTGCCTTTGCCTTCGTCGCCCCACTGGGCGCCGACGAGCACGATGGCGGGCATTGCTGGGCATCCCCCTTGCTGGACGGACCTGAGCGGGCGCGGGAGCCTCCGGTCTGGGCGGCGGCTCCCGCGTCGCGGTCAGCGGAGCGTGTCGGCGGCCTCTTCGCTGGAGTCGCGCAGGAACTGCGCGCACCGCGTGGCCTCGTCGGTCTCGCCGATGGCCTCGGCGGCCCGGCCGAGCGCGTACAGCGAGCGCAGGAACCCGCGGTTGGGCTCGTGCGCCCACGGGACGGGGCCGTGCCCCTTCCAGCCGTGCCGCCGCAGCTGGTCCAGCCCGCGGTGGTAGCCGGTGCGGGCGAACGCGTACGACGAGACGGCGTCGCCTGCGGCGAACGCGCGGTCGGCGAGGTCGGCCCACGCCGCCGAGTACGCCGGGTGCGCCGCCGCCACCGTCGCCGCGTCGACGCCCGACTCCAGCGCCTCGCGGGCCGCGGGGTCGTCGGGCAGCAACGTCTCGGGCGGCCCGGACAGCAGGTTCTCGCCCGGCATCAGCGAATCTTCTGACCGGCCGACCGCAGCTGCTGGGCCGCCTCGACGACGCGGGTCGCCAGCCCGGCCTCGGCCAGCTTGCCCCAGGCGCGGGGGTCGTAGGCCTTCTTGTTGCCGACCTCGCCGTCGACCTTCAGCACGCCGTCGTAGTTGGTGAACATGTGGTCGACGACCGGCCGGGTGAAGGCGTACTGGGTGTCGGTGTCGATGTTCATCTTGATGACGCCGTAGTCGACGGCCGCGCCGATCTCCTCGGCGGTCGAGCCGGAGCCGCCGTGGAACACGAGGTCGAACGGCTTCTCCTTGCCGTACCGCTCGCCGACAGCCTGCTGGATGTCGCGCAGGATCTCAGGGCGCAGCTTGACGTTGCCCGGCTTGTAGACGCCGTGCACGTTGCCGAACGTCAGCGCCACGATGTAGCGGCCGCGCTCACCCAGGCCGAGCGCCTCGGCCGTGGCCAGGCCGTCCTCGACAGTGGTGTACAGCTTCTCGTTGATCTCGTGGGCGACGCCGTCCTCCTCGCCGCCGACGACGCCGACCTCGATCTCGAGGATGGACTTCGCCTCGGCAGCCAGCGCCAGCAGCTCCTCGGCGACCTTGAGGTTCTGGTCGAGCGGCACCGCGGAGCCGTCCCACATGTGCGAGTTGAACAGCGGGGCGCCGCCGTTCTTCACCCGCTCGGTCGACAGCGCCAGCAGCGGCTTCACCCAGTGCTCGACGGCGTCGAGCGGCGCGTGGTCGGTGTGCAGCGCGATCTGCACGTCGTAGCTCTGCGCGACCTCGTACGCGAACGCGGAGAACGCGACGGCGCCGCGGACGCGATCCTTGATGGTCGGGCCGGAGATGTACTCGGCACCCCCGGTGGAGATCTGGATGATGCCGTCGCTCTCGGCTTCGGCGAACCCGCGGATCGCCGCGTTGATCGTCTGCGACGACGTCACGTTGATGGCGGGATAGGCGAACGAGCCGGCCTTGGCCCGGTCGATCATCTCGGCATAGACCTCGGGAGTGGCGATGGGCATAGATGCTCCGTTCCGGTCGGACGGCAGCTACCCAGCCGTCCGGGCTCACGCCCCACGACAACGGGGGGCACGCATGTCAGGCCCAGTATTCACCGTAACGGGCCGGTAACGCGAAACCGTCCGTACCGGCGCAGCGAACGAGCATGCTCGCGGCACCGGCCGTTAGGCTGGGGGCCGCACAACATACGACCTCAGCAGAGGAGACGCCGTGCCCGAGCGCACCGCAGTCGTCGCAAGCAAGGCCGGGCTGCACGCCCGGCCCGCCGCGGTCTTCGTCAAGGCCGCCGCGGAACAGCCCACCAAGGTGTCGATCCGCAAGCCCGACGGAGAGCCGGTCGACGCGTCCAGCATCCTGTCGATCATGACGCTCGGGGTCGAGCAGGGCGACCAGGTCATCCTGTCCGCCGAGGGCGACAAGGCCGACCAAGCCCTCGACGCCCTGGTCGCGCTGCTCGAACGCGACCTCGACGAGTAGCCCGGACTGCTCGCCCGACGCTGCAGGTGGCCCGTCCACCTGCAGCGTCGCTGTTTATGGGTAGGCCGGGCGCCGCTTGTGGTCCCGGACATTACTCGGTTATCCTACAAATCACCGCCATGCCGGGAGGAGTTCACGTGGCTCAGGGGGACCAACTCACGCGACTGACGGCGCTGCCGCGGCCGCCGAGCCTGCACGAGTCCGTGCAGACAGCGCTGCGCGACTACATCCTCACCAACGGACTGCGCGCGGGCGACGGCCTACCGGCCGAGGGCGCGCTGGCCCAGCAGCTCGGCGTCAGCCGCAACTCCGTCCGCGAGGCGGTCAAGGGGCTGGTGTCCCTCGGCATCCTCGAGACCCGGCGCGGCAGCGGCGTGTTCGTCAAGGACTTCTCGCTGTCCCTGCTCATCGACAACCTCCCGTTCAACCTGCTGTTCGACTACAGCGAGCTGGCCGACCTGCTGGAGGTGCGCCGCGCCGTCGAGAACGACCTCATCGAGCGGGCGGTGCGGAACATGAGCGACCGCACCCGGTCCGAGCTCGAGCAGATCCTCAGCGAGATGAAGGAGAAGTCCGAGCGGGGCGCCGACGTCCTCGACGAGGACCGCCGGTTCCACCGCACGTTGTTCGCCGACGCCGGCAACGCCGTCGCGCTCAAGCTGCTCGACGCGTTCTGGCTGACTATGAGCCGTGCGGTCGCTCAGCGCGCGGAGATCGCCGACGACCGCCCCGCCGACACCTACCGGCAGCACGACGCCATCTACCAGGCGGTGCTCGGAGGCGACGTCGCGGCCGTGCACGACGCCCTGTCCGACCACTACGACCCCATCCTGAGCCGCCTGGACCGCACCGGGCCGCTCTAGCTCGTCTCCGCTGCGCCTCCGGGCGCGGACCCCGTCGTGGTCCGCGCTCCGCTGCACCCTGCTCTCTTCCGTTCGCACCGTTGCCTTCGAGGAGTTGCCATGTCCGTGTCGCCGTTGACCCGACGTTCGTTGCTGGGAGCCGCCGGAGCCGGAGCCGTGGGCGTCGCCGCCGCGGTGCCGTCGTCGGCCGCCGATCCGGCCGGCAGCGAGGCGCTGACCGTGCCGTCGCGGGCGGCCGCGGAGCAGATGGTCGTCAACGGGCGGGTGCGGGCGCTGCGCACGTGCGGCTACGCGGCGGCCGGCGACGGCGGTGGCGCGCTGTACCGCCGTCTCGACGCCGCGCCGGCCGAGCCGGACCGCTGGCATCTGCGCACCCGCGACGGCGCGTGGTGGGAGCTGGCCGACGACGTCGTGTCGGTGAAGGCGCTCGGCGCGGTCGGCGACTACGACCTCGAGTCCGGCACCGGGACCGACGACACCGCGGCACTGCAGGCCGCGGCCCGGCGGGGCGGCACGGTGTACGTGCCCGGCACCGACGGCGCGTACCTGACGACCGACTCGATCAGCCTGCTGGTCGACGGCACGCACTGGTTCGGCGACGGGCTGCGCTCGCGGATCACGCTGGTGTCGGGGCCGGGCGGAGCCGGCGAGCTGCTGGGCATCCACGGCGCGGCGCCGTCCACGCCGGCCGGGCCGCCACAGCGCTTCGTGCAGGGCGTCCGGGTGAGCGGGCTGCACCTCGACACCAGCAACGGGTCCAACGACAACGGCCTCGGCGGCTCGTTCTGCCGCGACGTGCAGATCGACAACCTCTACTTCTCGCGCATCGGGCGCAAGGCGCTGACCTTCCAGTACCACTGTGCCAACATCCGCTGCCGCGACGTGACGGTGTACGAGGCGGCCACCGAGCCGCGGTCGACGTTCGCCGTCATCAGCATCGAGGGCCAGACCGCGGGCGTCGACCTCAGCTACTACCCCGGCGGCACGACGCGTACCGAGGACCTCGGCGGCACGGACGTCCACGACATCACCTTCAGCGACATCACCTGCCACTCGACCGGCTACAACTACGTGGTCGTCTCCAACGCGCACCGGGTCCGGTTCGAGGGCCTCGCGCTCGGCGACACCGCCGGCGCCGGGTCGTTCGTCATCTTCACCCGCAAGGTCTGGGACAGCCACGTCCGCGGCGTGCGCGGCGGGAACACGGCGCGCCGCTTCCTCGAGATCGGCGAGCAGGCCGACTCCTGCACCTTCGAGGACTTCCGGTTCGGCGCCACCACCGGCACCGGCGCCGACGGCCGGGCGATCCGCATCGGCGGCACCCGCATCCGCGTCGCCGACGGCTCGTTCCGGCACGGCAACGCGACGACGCTCGAGGCGATCCTGGTGGCCGGCGCCGACGCCACCATCACCGGCCTGCACGTCAGCGAGTGCGCGTCGCGGTACGTGCTCAACGCGCCGCCGGCCGGTGTCCGGCTGAAGCTCACCGACTCCACGTTCGTCTCCTCGGCCGGCGCGGCGTTCCGGATCAAGGGCGACCACGCCCAGCTGTCAGGCAACCACTTCCGCACCCCGGCCGGGCCGTTCGCCGGGCGGTTCGAGGGCCCCGGCAACGTGTTCACCGGCAACGACGTGGCCGGCGCGGCTCCCGGCCGCCTGGTGGTCACCGCCGAGGCGTCCGTCATCGCGACCCAGAACACGTTCGAGACCGGCGCGACGATGACGTTCGACGGCGGCAGCCTCTACGCCAGCGCCGCGTACGGCAACATCGGCCTCACCGGCCCGGCGCCGAACCTGCTGCCGCTGGCCGGCGGTGCGCTGCACGCCGACGGCTCCGGCGTCCTGCGGATCAAGGGCTCCCGGTTCACGTCCGACACCGACGGTGTGGCGGTCGGCACGCAGGCATGATCGGCTGCGCCGCTCGTTCTGTCCGACCCCCTGGTTACCATTTACATCGTCACTAGGGGGTCACCGATGTCGCTGGTCAAGGTACGCCGGCTCCATGCCGTCGTGGGCGTGGTCGCGCTCGCCGTCATCACCGCCGGGCTCACCACGCCGGCCGCCGGCGAGCCCGCTCCCGCCGCCGCGTCCGAACCGGGGGCCGGCATCGAGGTCCTGCCCGATCTGCCGGAACCCGGCGTTGCGCAGTTCGTGCCCGGCCGCAGCAACGTCGTCGAGCCGGTGGCGGCGCCGGCCCGCGACATGGAACGGCTGTCGTCCGAGCGCGCGTCCGGCAGCTACACCTGCCCGGGCTTCGGCACCATCGACGATCCCAACCCACTGGCCAACCTCTACCGCGACGTCTTCACCTGGGGTTCCTTCGCCCCGTACCGCGTCGGCAACGGCAGCGGGAACATCAACTGGCGCGCCAACCCCTACAACAACCCGAGCTGGTACATGTGGCTGCACTCGCTGCGCTGGCTCGGGCAGGGCGTCATCGCGGCCAGCCTCGGCGACCGCACCGCCATGGACCGCGTCGCCACCGTCATCCGCGACTGGGTCAACGACAACCCGTACTCCTGGCACGGCGACATCGGGGCCTACGAGGCCACCCGCTACCGCACCAACGTCATCATCTGCACACGGCAGGCCATCCTGTCCGGCCTCGGCGCCACGAGCCTGCCCAGCAAGTACGCCTGGATCGACCCCGTCCTGCGCGAGCACGCCAAGTTCCTGGTCAACCACTGGAGCGGCGCCTGGAACCACGGCACCGAGGAGAGCCTCGCGCTGTTCGGCGTCGGCTGCACGGTCAACCGCACCGACTACAAGCAGCTCGCCCAGGAGCGCCTGGCCGCCGGCATCACCACCTCCATCGACAAGCAGGGGTCCACGAACGAGCAGTCCACGGCGTACGCGCAGTTCAACTACGCGCTCTGGGGCCGGGTGTCCGAGGTGCTGCGCCAGTGCGGCGGCAACCCGGGCTCGACCATCGACCAACGCCGCGCCCTGATGGCCGTCTGGCTGGCCACGGCGACGACCTCGCTGGGCCGGCTCCACCAGATCGGCGACTCCGAGCTGATCAAGACCTATCCGTACGCGGGTACGCCGATGGAGTACGCGGCCACGCTCGGGCAGAGCGGCCCGCGCCCGCCGCGCCGGGTCGGCGTCTACGACGCCGGCTACATCTTCGGCCGCACCGGCTGGGGCCAGACCCGTCCGTTCCGGGGCGAGTCGACCTACAGCATCCGGTACGGCCCGGCCCGCGCGGTGCACGGCCACAGCGACCACATGGCCGTCACCTACACCGCACGCGGGCGCGACATCCTCATCGACAGCGGGCACGCCGGCTACCAGAACGACGCCTGGCGGGCCTGGGCGCGCAGCCCGTTCGCCCACGGCACGCTGACCGTTCCGACGGCCACCGACCGCGCCGCGGCGACCCGGATGAACCGGCACGTGCTGGAGCCGATGTCCGACTTCTTCGAGTTCAGCGACAACCCCGCCACGGGGGTCTACCGCACCCGCGGCGTCCTGTTCCTGCGCGACCCCGACCTCATCGTCACCCTCGACCAGGGGTCGTCGTCGAAGGCGCAGCAGTACCAGACCATGTGGCACCTGCCCTCCGACCAGACGGCGACCATCTACTCGCGGTCGACGGTCGTCGCCCAGGCGCCCGGCGACTCCACGAAGACGATCCTGTTCCAGATCCCGTACCGGCAGAGCCTGCCGCGGGGCGCGGCACTGGTGAAGCGGGGGCAGACGAGCCCCATCCAGGGCTGGCACTACCCGACCATCTTCACCCGCAAGGCCGCGCCGACGGTCCAGTTCGTGCGGTCGGGCACGTCGGCCTACATCCTGTCCTTCGTCGTGCCCATTCGCACGTCCGGTTCGGTGAAGTACACCACCGGCTGGTCCGGCTCGACGTTCGTCGTCAACCTCGACGTCGGCGGCGTCAAGACGTCCATCGGGGTGACGGCCGGCGGGTCGCTGGTCCGGCGCTCGTAGCGGGCGCGTCGCCGGCCGGGTTCGGCGACGGTCGGCGATTGTCCCCTGGAAGGTCGCGGACGCGTGCTAGCCTGCCGCGCGGTTCTGCCCCCTTCCTGCTGGGACGTCGCCCATGTCGTGCTCGTTCGTCCGCCGCGCCGCCGTGCTGTCCTCCGGCGTGGTCCTCGCCCTCACCGCGTCCGGCTGCGGTTCCTCCGACGACGATCCGTCCGCGGGCGAGACGGACGCGCCGGCCGCGACCTCGTCCGCGTCGTCGGAACCGTCCGCGGAGCCGGAGCCGTCTACGGAGCCGGAGCCGTCGGACACGCCGAGCTCGACACCGCCGGAGACTCCCGCGGCGACGCCGACGGCCGCCGAGACGCCGGCGGCGCCGCCGAACGGCGCGGGCGGGTCGCCGGAGACCACCGAGGCGGCGATCGCGCGGTTCGAGACCTTCCTGCACGCGCTGGGCGCCAATGACGTCACCACCATGTGCGCGATCGCCGGGCCGGCCGCGGCACAGGCCGAGGCCGACGGCTTCGGGCCGTGCGAGTCGACGATGCCGATGATGGCCGGCATGCTGTCGGAGGAGCAGTCGGCGGCGCTGTCGACGGCCACCATCGACCCCGAACTGGTCGACGACAGCTCGCCCGGCCAGGTGGTCGTCCCGGCCGAGGCCATCGTCGCCGACGTCACCTTCACCGCCGACCAGCTCGGCGACACCGTGCTCGCCTACCAGGACGGCGACTGGTTCGTCGTCGACTGACGACGTGACGCCACGGCACCGGCTGTTCCGCCTGGCGGTGACGTTCGCGGCCGGCAACCGCCCGGCCGTCGCGGACGACGCGATCGCGCTGGCCACCGACCTCCTCCTGAGCGGCGACGACCGGCCGGCCGTGGTCGAGCTGACGGCTCTGGCGCCCGGCACGTCGCGAACCGACGCGGCGCCGCTGATCGTCGGCCTGCTCGGCTCGTACGGAATCGAGGTGTCGGCGTGGCCGGAGCCGGCCGAGGCCCGAGCCCTGGCCGTGTACGCGTTCGCGCACGAGAGCCTGCCGTTCCCCGATTTTGACGCCGTCGTGCATGGCACCGAGGTCGGCGACGCCGGACTGGCGGACCTGCTGCGACGATGGGGGCTCGAGCTCGACCCGGCAGTCCGGGCCGGGCTCGAAGAGCGCATGCGGCACCTGCTGCGCGAGTCGGCCTAACCGTCCTTGCGCGCGAGGAAGTAGGCGAACGATCGGCCCGCACCCTTCGGGTTGGGCTCGTCGAGCCGCGCGGTGACCGTCAGGCCGGCGTCGGCGATCAGCGCGGCGATGCGCTCGCCCGGCAGCAGGAACCACTCGTACGAGACCGGGTGCCCGCCGTAGGCCTCAGCCGGCCGCAGGTGCTCGTCCGGACCGAGGTGGGTGCCCAGCAGCAGGTGGCCGCCGGGCGCGAGCACCCGCTGGAACTCGGCGAACACGGCGGGCAGGTGCTCGGGCGGGGTGTGGTGGGTGGAGAAGTGCGCGAGCAGCCCGCCCAGCCCGTCGTCGGGAAGGTCGAGCGCCGTCATGGACCCGACGCTGAACCGCAGCTCCGGATGAGCGGCGCGGGCCAGCTCGACCATGCGCGGTGAGAGGTCGACGCCGGAGATGTCGAGACCGTGGCCGGCCAGCTCCGCCGTCAGCCCGCCCGGCCCGCACCCGACGTCGACGACCGGGCCCTTACTCTCGGCCAGCACGATCTCGGCGAACGCCCGCATCATGGCATGGCCCAGCGGGCCGAGCCGGGACGGCGGGAAGCGCTCGGCGAAGGTGTCGGCGACGGTGTCGTAGGACGTGCTGACGGCGGCGAGGAAGGCGGGTTCGGTCACCCGGCCGAAGCTAGCCGCCCCCACCGACAGCCTCGCCCGGCAGCAGAGTCGGCAGCAGCCGTTGGAGCGCGGCCGCCTGCTGACGCAGCCGCGTGCGGACGAGCGCGGGCGAGTGCGCGTTCGACGGGACGTCCTGCGCCGGTCCGCAGCCGGCCGCGGTATAGAGATCGGCCAGCGACTGGCGGCGATCGCCGCGGACCACGACCGTGCCGAGCTCCGGCTCGCGGCCACCGTGATGGCCGATCTCGATGTGCAGGCCCATGCGGTGATACGCGATGCCATCGGAGATCCGCTCGGGCCCCTCGAACCCGGCGGCGAGCAGGAACGTGAAGAGCGCCGGCCCCTCCTCGTGGACCAGTTCGACCAGACCCGTGCGACGGCGCATCCGTCCATCATCGGCCCGCACCCGCGGAGATCTCCACGATGACGTACAGGAAGGCGAACGACTCCGGTCGACGGGCAAGCGCTTGCCCGCGGGCGATTCGTCTGTTTGACTCCGCTCTGTCAGGTCTAGACCTCTGCGAGGAGGACCCGTGGAGCTCAGCCGCCGCCGAGTGCTGTCGATCCTGTCCGCCGCGGGCCTGGCCGCGGTCGTCCACCCGCCGAGGGCGGCCGCCGACCTGGCCGCCGACGTGGCCGACGTCGCGGGCACTCCGGGCACCGACCGGATGCTCGCCAACACCGTCACGATCTTCGCCGGCACGCCCGAGGTCAACACGCACCCGGCGGTCGCCGCCAAGCTCGCGGCGATCGACCGGACCGCCGCCACCTGGCGCACGGCCCTGCAGAACGCCGGCGACGGCGAGCTGTTCGCCGGCCTGCCGCTCGGCACCAGCGACCCCAACCTCAACGCCTCCTACCAGCATCTCTACGAGATCGCCCTGGCCACCGCCACACCCGGCTGCGCCCTCCACGGCGACACGACGGCCAGGCAGCAGGTCCACGACGGCCTCGTCTGGCTGCACGACCATTACTACGGCGACCAGTCGGCGGGCTACTACGGCAACTGGTTCACCTGGGAGATCGGCATCTCGACGCACGCCGGCAAGACCCTCGCCCTCCTCGCCGCGGCGGACGCGGCGCCGGCGGACCTCGTCGCCACCTACGTCGCCTCCATGGACGCCTATCTACGCAACGGCATCGACGGCGACGTGAACCTGGACTCGCGCTTCCACACCGGCGCCAACCTCGCCGACATCACGACCAACCGGATGATCCAGGGTGCGCTGCTCGGCGACGAGGCCCGCATCCGCAAGGCCATCGAGGACCAGCTCACCGTCTTCGCGACCATCGACCCGTACGCCCTGCGCCACGGCAACACCGACGGCTACTACGCCGACGGCTCGTTCATCCAGCACCACTCGGTCGCCTACACCGGCGCGTACGGCCGGGCGCTGCTGACCCGCGTGGTGCAGACGCTGAAGATCCTGGACGGGACCGGCTTCGCCGACGGCGCCGCGCTGGCGCCCGTCGTGCAGCGGTGGGTGACCGACGGGTTCGCGCCGCTGATCTTCGAGGGCTGGATGATGGAGATCGTCAAGGGCCGGTCGGTCTCGCGGACGTCGACGGGGTACACCGACGTCGCGCAGGTGGTCGAGGCCGTCGTCGACCTCGCCGACCACGCCGACGACCCGGCCCCGCTCCGCGGCTACGTGAAGTTCATCCGGTCGACGTCGCGGGCGGCGCTGGACCCGGTGACGTTCGTCTCGCCCATCAGCATCGCGCGCTACGCCGACCTGATCGCCGACGACACCGTCGCGCCCGCCGATCTCAACCCGCCGGCCCGCTGCGTGGCGTTCAACGCGATGGACAAGACCGTGCACCGCCGCCCCGGCTACGCGTTCGCGCTGGCCCGCAGCTCGGACCGGATCAGCAAGTACGAGTACATGAGCGGCGAGAACCTCATGCCGTGGTTCCAGGGCGACGGCGCGCACTACCTGTACCTGTCCGGCCAGGACCAGACCCAGGCCTTCGGCGTCGACTATTTCACGACGGTGTCGCCGTACGGCCTGGCCGGGGTCACCGCGCCGGTCGAGGAGCGGCGGACGATCCCGCAGCTCTACGGCACGCCCTACTACGACAACCCGGGCCACCCGCTGAACTTCACGTCGTCCTCGCAGTCGCAGAACACCTACGTCTACTTCCCGCGCGGCACGAACGCCCACTCCGGCGGCGCGACGCTCGACGCGTACGGGACGGCCGCGCTCGTGCAGTCCAGCGACGTCGCCTGGGCGGCGAAGCAGGAGGGGATCCTGCCGGAGGACTTCGTCGTCTACCGCAACGCGACGGCGACGAAGTCGTGGTTCCTGTTCGACGACGAGATCGTCGTGCTCGCCGCGGGGGTCGGGGACGAGGCCGGCCGCGCGGTGACGACGACAGTCGACGCCCGCATCGCGGCGGCGACCGACCCGGTGACGGCGACCGGCGCGCTGCGGTCCGGCGGCGCGTGGACGGGGCCGGGCACGGCCGACCTCGCGTGGCTGCGCTACGCGAACCCGGCGCAGGACGCCGCCGTCGGGTACGTCTTCCTCTCCGCGCAGCCGGTCCGGATCGCCCTGGACACCGTCACCCGCAGCCGCCGGGTCGTCCGCACCGCGAACCCGGACACCGCGGTGACCAAGCGCGTGCTCGGCGTGACGATCGACCACCCGGCCGGCGCCGCACCGGCCGCGCTGGCCTACGCGGTGGTCCCGCACGCGACGGAGGCGGTCCTGACGGCGTACGCGGAGGGCCCGCTGGAGGTGCTCGCGAACACGACCGACGTGCAGGCCGTGCGCCACACCGGGCTGCGGCTGACCGGCGTCAACACGTTCACGCCCGGCCGCCACCACGCCGGCGTCCTGACCGTCGACGGGCCGGCGTCGGTGCTGGCGCGGACTCGGGCGGGCCGGCTCACCACCGTCGCGGTGTCGGACCCGACGATGAACCGCGACGTGGTCGAGGTGCTGGTGCGCGGCCGGACGCTGACCCGGGTGGCCGGCGACCGCGCCGTCACAGTCAGTCCGGCGACCGGCGGCACGCTGCTGCGGGTCGACACCCGCCACGCGTATGGGCGCAGCTTCAGCGTGACCCTGCGCGGCTAACCTACGACTGGGCCACCTTGGCGGCGACGGCGAGCTCGTCGACGAGGTCGTTCATCGGGTGGCCGGAGTGGCCCTTGACCCAGTGGAAGACGACGTCGCCGCGCTCCTCGACCATGTCGACGAGGGGTTCCCAGAGGTCGCGGTTGGCCACCGGCGTCTTGGTGGACGTGACCCAGCCGCGGGCCCGCCAGTTGCGCCACCACCCGTCGCGGAAGCAGTTGACGACGTAGGCGGAGTCGCTGACGACGACCAGCGGGCCGGACAGCGCGCGGACCGCCTCGAGCGCCGCCGTGATCTCCATGCGCTGGTTGGTGGTGCTCGGCGCGGACCCGGAGGCGAACCGCTCGCGGGACACCGCCCAGGCCCAGCCGCCGGGGCCGGGCGTGCCGGAGCAGGCGCCGTCGGTGTAGACCTCGAGGGCGCCCTCGGGCGCCACCATGGCCGGCGGGCGCGGCCGCCGGGCGCGGGTCGCCTTGGCGACCGGCTCGGCCGGGACGAGGGCGGGC
>NZ_QUAL01000441.1 GCF_003579925.1 Jiangella rhizosphaerae
GGGCGACCACCTCGCCCGGCGCGGACGCCGCCACCCCGGCGCCCGGCGGCCGCCCCGACTCCGTCGATCCCACCGGCACCCACCAGGCCGGCATCGCGCGGCCGGACACCCCGCAGCCGCACGGCCTGCTGCTCGTCCTCGACCTGGTCGCGACGCCGTCCCCCACGGCGCCGTTCCGCGACGCCGTCCGCGCCCTGTGCGCCCGGCTGGGCACCGCGATCCTCGACCTCACCGGCGAGCGGGCGGCCGAGGCGGGGCTGCTGGACGGGCCGGGCGACCTCACGGCGACGGTCGGGCTCGGCCCGCGCGTGGTCGCGGCGTTCGGGGCCGGGCTCCCCGGCGCAGAGCCGCTGCCGGCCTTCGCCAAGGACGCCGCTGTCCCGCCCGAGCGAACCGGCGGCGACCTGCTCATCGCCGTCTACGCGAGCGACCCGAACGACGTGCACCGCGCCGCGTCGTGGCTGGCCGAGCGGGCCGCGCCGGACGCCGTCGTGCGCTGGTCGCAGCGCGGCTTCCGGGCGCCCGGCACCGGCACCATCGCGCGTAACCCGCTCGGCTTCCACGACGGCGTCATCGTGCCGCGGACCGCCGCGGAGCAGGACGAGCACGTGTGGATCGCCGATGGCCCGTTCGCCGGCGGCAGCATCTGCGTCGTACGCCGCCTGCGCCTCGACGTCGCCCGGTTCAGCTCCGAGCCGGTCGAGCGTCAGGAGGCGGTCGTCGGCCGGCACCGCAATGACGGCTCACCGCTGTCCGGCGGCGGCCCCACCGGCGAGGTCGACCTGCTGGCCAAGACGCCGGACGGCCAGTACGTCACACCGGCGCGGTCGCACGTGCGGGCCGCGCACCCGTCCGTCACCGGCAGCGCCCTGATGCTGCGCCGCGGCTACGCCTTCGACGACGGCGAGTCCGACGCCGGCCTGCTGTTCGTCTGCTTCCAGCGCGACCTGCGCACGTTCGTGCAGACCCAATTCCGCCTCGACGAGGTCGACGACCTGGGCGAGTACGTCACACCGACCGGCAGCGCGACGTTCCTGATCCTGCCCGGCTTCGACGCCGGCCGCCCCCTGGGCGCCACCCTGCCGTGACCCCGTCGGCTCAGGCGGCCGAGCCGAGGGCGGCGGGCGGCAGCGCGCGCCAGTCGCCGGGCGGCCAGGCGAGCGGGTCGTCGGGCAGTGCCGCCAGTTCGGCGACCTGCCAGGCGCACCACGGCGACACCTCGCGCCGTCCGGCCAGGACGTCGTCGCGGAACGTCGGCCAGGCGACCCACTCGACGGCGTCCACCTCGGACGGGTGCGGCTCGGGCCGGTCGGCCGTCACGGCGGCGAACACCGGGCAGACCTCGTTCTCGACGACGCCGTTGGGCATCACCGCGCGGTAGCGGAACCGGGGCAGGACGGGACGCACCCCGCTCAGGCGGATGGTCAGCTCGTCGGCCGCCCGCCGCGCCAGCGCCGCGGCCATGTCCTCGTCCGGGCCGGGGTGGCCGCAGAAGGAGTTCGTCCACACGTCCGGCCAGGTCGCCTTGCCGGCGGCGCGCCTGGTGACCAGCAGCGAGCCGGCAGCGTCGAACACGTAGCACGAGAACGCCAGGTGCAGCGGCGTCGCCGCGTGGTGGACCTCGCTCTTCAGAGCGGTCCCCACGGCCTCGCCGGCGGGATCGAGCAGCACGACCCGTTCGCCGAGCAGCGTGTCTGCCATCGCGCGGTCCCCTTTCGCCGAGCGCCGTCGGAAGAACGCCGGCGGGCGTCCGTGAAGGATGCCCCAAGCGCACGGTACGCGGCAATCGCCGCGCATGACAGGATGCGGCTCTGGGATCGATCCCACGCACGCCAGCCGCCCAGCCGCACCCGGAGGTAGAGACGTCGATGGCCACGCCGGCGCAGCCGAACATCGTCCTGATCATGGCCGACCAGCTGGTGCCGTTCCTGATCGGCGCCTACGGCCATCCGGTCGTCCGCACACCGCACCTGGACCGGCTGGCCGCCCGCGGCGTCCGGTTCGACGCCGCCTACACGCCCAACCCGCTGTGCGCCCCGGCCCGTGCCGCGCTCATGACCGGGCGCTACGCCTCGTCCGTCGGCTGCTTCGACAACGCCGCGCCGTTCCCGTCGGACCAGCCGACCATTGCCCATCACCTGACCAACGCCGGCTACGAGACCGCGCTGACGGGGAAGATGCACTTCGTCGGCCCCGACCAGCTGCACGGCTTCCGGCACCGGCTCACCACGGACATCTTCCCGGCGAGCATGGACTGGGTGCCGACGGTCGACGCCCAGGGGCGGTTTCCACGGGGCGGCCACGCCCATGCGTACGTGCCGCCCGAGGTCGGCGTGCGCCCGTGGACCAAGTTCCTGACCTACGACGAGGAGACGGCGTTCCGCGCGTGCGAGTTCGTCCGCGAGCGGGCGCGCCGGCCCGACGCCGAGCCGTTCTTCCTGCTGGCCTCGTTCCACCACCCGCACGACCCGTTCCACGTCACCCAGGAGCTCTGGGACCTCTACGCGGACGAGCCGATCGACCTCCCGCAGCCGTGGGCCGGGGTTCCTCGCTCCGCGCTGGACCAGTGGCTGGCCGACGCCCACGACACCGCCGGCGTCGACCTCGCCGATCCCGCCGCCATGCGGGCGCTGCGCCGGGCCTACTACGGCCTGGTCACCTACGTCGACCGGAAGGTCGGTCAGCTCCTCGACGCGCTGGAGGAGACGGGCCGGCTCGACGACACCGTCGTCATCGTCACCAGCGACCACGGCGACATGCTGGGCGAGCGCGGCATGGTGCAGAAGCGCTGCTTCTACGAGTGGTCGGCGCGGGTGCCGCTGCTCGTGGCGTTCCCCGACGGCCGAGGCGCCGGCACGCGGGTCGCGACGCCGGTCTCCATGATGGACATCGCGCCCACCGTCTGCGAGCTCGCCGGCGTGCCCCGGGACGGCCTCGCCGGCATGGACGCGCGGAGCCTGCTGCCGCTCGTCGACGGCGACAGCGCCGGCCGGGTGGTCATGTCGGAGTACCACTCCGAGAAGGTGCACGCGCCGTCGTTCATGGTGCGGCGCGGTGACCACAAGTACGTCTACATCCACGGCCACGGAGCGCAGCTGTTCGACCTCGCGGCCGACCCCGCCGAGCGGCGCGACCTCGCCGGTGGGCCGGGCGCCGCCGGCCTCCTCTCCGACCTTCATGCGATCCTCACCCGCCGGTTCGACCCGGACGCGCTGGCGGCCCAGGCCGCCGACAGCATCCGCCGGCGCGAGCTGATCAAGAACGCCGTCCGGCGCAACGGCACGTCCTGGGACCATGTGCCGCGCTTCCCGCAGCGGGAACGATACGTACGCTGACCAGCGTCGTCGCGCGTCACACGCGCCTTCACACGGCGGTGCCGGATCGTCATGCGACGGAGCATCACCACCGGACCAGGGGGGAACGGGAGCGTGAGCACACAACAGCCCGTCCAGCGTCGCGCCGCCGGCCTGAGCGGAGCCCGGCCGCGACATGGCGGGCCGCCAACCATTCCGCGACCCGCCATTCGCGGTCACAATCGACCCAGCGGGGGGTATCGCATGGGGACGATCCGGCTGCTGGGGCCACCGGTCATCGAACGCGACGGCCGGCCGGTCCGTGCGCCCCGGGGCCGGAAGGCGTGGGTGCTTTTGGCGTACGTGCTGCTCGCCGACCGTCCGCCGAGCCGGCAGCGGCTGGCCGAGCTGTTCTTCGCCGACGCCGAGGATCCGCTCGGCGCGCTGCGCTGGACGCTGGCCGAACTGCGCCGCACGCTCGGCCGGTCCGACGTCCTGACCGGCGACCCGGTCTCGCGTGGCGGCCTGCCCGACGACGCCGTCGACGCGCGGGCGCTCATGGACGAGCTCGCCGATCCCGCCCCACTGTTGGAGGCCCGCGGCGAGCTGCTCGAGGGCGTCTACGTGGCGTCCTGCCCCGAGGTGGAGTCGTGGCTGGCGGTCGAGCGTCATCGCGTGTCGGCGCTGATCGAGACCCGGCTGCGGCAGGCCGCGGTGACGCTGCTGGCCGGCGGCCGCGCCGGCGACGCCGTCCCGTACGCGGCCCGGGTCGTCGAGTTGAACCCGCTCGAGGAGGGCAACCACGAGCTGCTGGTCCGCACGCTCGCGATGGCCGGGGACCGGACGGCGGCGCAGCGGCAGGTCGCGGCCGCCCGCGACGTACTGATGCGCGAGCTGGGCGTCGAGGCATCGGCGGCACTGAGGGAGGCCGCGTCGGCCGCGTCGGACTCGCCTCGGACATCGGCCATGAGCGGCCGGGCGGCGGCATTGAGCCAGCTCGACGCGGGCCGCGCGGCGATCGTCGCCGGGGCGATCGATCCCGGCATCCAGTGCCTGCGCCGGGCCGTCGCCGAGGCGGCCCGCTGCCGCGACCCGCAGCTGCAGGCGCGGACGCTGACGGCGCTCGGCGGGGCACTGGTGCACGCCGTCCGCGGCCGCGACGAGGAGGGCGCGCTGGTCCTCCACGAGGCGCTGCGGTTCGCGACCGCCGCCGGCGACCGCGCCACGGCCGTGACCGTGCACCGCGAGCTGGGCTACGTCGAGGTGCAGGCCGGCCGCCGGTCGGCCGCGCGGACCTGGCTGGCCCGTGCCCAGGAGCTGGCCGAGACCGACGCCGAGCTGGCCGCGATCCTCGGCGTGCGAGGGCAGAACGCCTCCGACGAGGGCGACTATCCGGCCGCGTTCATCCACCTCGGCGAGTCGATCGAGCGCGCCCGCGCCGCCGAGGACGACCGGCAGGAGGCGTGGTCGCTGTCCATCCTGGCCCGGGCGCACCTGCTGCGCGACGAGCGGCACCAGGCCGCGGCGGCCGCGGACCTGTCCCTGCGGATCGTCCACCAGCAGCGGTGGATGGCGTTCCTGCCGTGGCCCAAAGCGCTGCGCGCGGAGGTCGACCTGCGCAACGGCGATCTCGCCGCCGCCGCCGACGGGTTCGAGCAGTCCTGGGTGCTGGGCTGCCAGGTCGGCGACCCGTGCTGGGAGGCCATGGCCGCCCGCGGGCTCGGCCTGCTCAGCGCCGGACGCGGGGACCACCGTGCGGCCGCCGACTGGCTGGGCGAGGCGACCGTCCGCTGCAACCGGGTCACCGATCGCTACCACTGGATGCAGGGCCACATCCTCGACACCACCATCGGCACGGCCCTGGACCGGGGCGACGAGAACCGGGTCCGGCCGCTGGTCGCGACGCTCGGCGCACTGGCCGCCCGCGGCGACATGCGCGAACTGGTGGTGCGAGCGCAGGTGCACCGTCACCGGCTCGGCGACGGCGGCGCGCTGGCGACCGCGCGGGTGCTCGCCGCCGACGTCGACAACCCCGCCCTGCTCGCCCTGATCGACGCTCCCGACCGACCGAAGGTGGCACGATGACCAGTCCGCACTTTCTCAGCGACGCACCGGACTCGCCCGCGGCGCGACGCCTCTACGAGCAGGACCTCGCCGAGGACGGCTACGTCATGAACGTCTCGCGGCTGTGGGCGTACGACCCCGCGGCGCACGAGAAGCTGTTCGACCTGATCACCCACGTGTGGGAGAGCAACGGGATGACGTTCCGGCAACGCGGCATCCTGGTCGGCGCCGCCGCGTCGGCACTCGGCGACTCGGTCTGCTCGCTGGTGTGGGGGTCCCGGCTGGCCGGCGAGGCCGACCCGGAGACGGCGGCCGCGGTCCTCACCGGCCGCGACGACGGGCTGACCGCCGAGGAGCGGGCGATGGCGGCGTGGGCACGCAAGGTGGTCCGCGACCCGAACGGCACCGCCGGCAGCGACGTGCAGGACCTGCGCGACGCCGGCTGGTCCGACGGCGAGATCTTCGCGATCACGGTGTTCTGCGGTCTGCGGGTGGCGTTCTCGACGGTCAACGACGCACTCGGCGCCCGGCCGGACGCGCAGATCCTGGACCACGCGCCGCAGGCCGTCCTCGACGCCGTCGACTACGGCCGCCCGATCGAGGACGCCATCACCGCCGGCTGACGCATCGCGGCCGGTCGGCCGGTCAGGGTGTTCCAGGCCTCGCTCGCCGCGCGGCCGGACATCTCGGCCGGGCCCGCGGATCGTCCCGGATCGCTGCAGATCGGGCTGGTGTGCGGCGCGCTTTGCAATGAGCACCTGAGCCGCGCGCTCGGCACAGCCGCCGGCTCACCGATGCGCCGTCGTCACCCGTCGCGTGGACACTTCACTCGCTCGAGGACCGAATGCCGGGCGCTCCGGCTCCCGGAACGGCCTTCACGCGGGTGAGGTGCCAACGAGGCGAGCGGAGCGGCGGGGGCCCGGTCGTCGACCGGGGGGTCTACCGCCGCACCCGCCCGGACCGCTATGATGAGCGTGTACGGCACGCCTTCCGGCTCGGCTCCACCGACCCGGGAGGCTTTCGGCATTTCTGGGCCCTTTCGCCGTCCCCACCCCACCGTTTCCGAGGGAGAAGCATGTCCATGCCCGTCGTCCGTCCCGCAGGCGCCGCCGACCGCGCCGTCCTCGAGCGGCTCTGGCTGATGTTCCGGCACGACCTGTCCGAGTTCCAGGGCGGGCTGCCCAACCCCGACGGCACGTTCCGCAGCGATCGGCTGGCCGCCGCGTTCACCGATCCCGACCGGCTGGCCTACGTCGTCACCAGCGACGAGCACCCCGCCGGCTTCGCGATCGTCCGCGGTCTGGCCGCACCCACCCGCGTGCTGAGCAGCTTCTTCGTCGTCCGCGGGCTGCGCCGCCGCGGCGTCGGGCTGGCCGCCGTCCGGGACGTCGTCGAGCGGCACCCGGGCCCGTGGGAGGTCGCGTTCCAGGACGCCAACACCGGCGCCGTGCGGTTCTGGCGGCGGGTCGCGACGGCGCTGGCCGGGCAGCGGTGGACCGAGGAGCGGCGGGCCGTGCCCGGCCGGCCCGAGCTGCCGCCGGACGTCTGGATCTCCTTCGCCGTGGCCGCGGCGACGACCTGAGCCCGACCGGCCGCGGACAGGGCACAATGCGACGATGGTGACGAACGAGACGCCGGCGCCCACCCGCCTGACCCGCATGGCCGACAAGGCCGTCACCGACCTCCCGGCGCTGCACGCCCTGCTCGACGACGTCCTGCTGGGGCACGTCGCGGTGGTGGTCGACGGGCATCCGGTCGCGTTCCCGACCGCCGTGGCCCGCGACGGTGACCGGCTGCTGGTGCACGGGTCGACCGGCTCGTCCTGGCTGCGGACGCTGAGTGCCGGCGCGCCCGCGTCGGTCACCGTCACCGAGCTCGACGCGGTCGTGGTGGCGCGGGCGTCGTTCGAGTCGTCGTTCCACTACCGCAGCGCGGTGCTGTTCGGCCGGTTCACCGCCCTCGACGGCGAGGAGAAGGAGCGGGCCCTCGACGTCCTGGTCGACCGCATCCTGCCCGGCCGCTCCGCCGAGCTGCGCCGGCCGACGAAGCGCGAGCTGGCGGCGACGCTGATCCTCGCGCTGCCCATCGCCGAGTGGTCGCTCAAGGTGTCGCGGCGTCCGCCGGACGACCTCCCCGAGGACGTCGAGGGGCCCGCGTGGGCGGGCATCGTGCCGCTGCGCCGCGGCTACGGCGATCCGGTCCCCGCGCCGGACCTGCGCCCCGGCATCCCCGTCCCGCCGTCGGTGCGCGCGCTGACTGACTGAGCGGCGGCGGGGTACGAACCCGCCATGCGCGTCATGACGTGGAACGTGTGGTGGCGGTTCGGCGAGCAGTGGCGGGAACGGCAGATCGGCATCGCCGCGACCCTGGCCGCGCACCGGCCGGACATCGTCGGGCTGCAGGAGTCGTGGTCGGTCCGTGAGGCGTCCCAGGCCGCGGTGCTGGCGGCACCACTGGGCATGCATTCGGTGTTCGCGGGCCCGTCCCTGCCCCACCCGATCGAGGAACCCGGCCACGACGACGTCGACCTCGGTGTGGCGATCCTCAGCCGCTGGCCCATCCGGCACTCGTGGACGCACCGTCTGCCGTCCAGCCGGGTGCAGCCGCCGATCGCCCTGGTCGCCGTCGTCGAGCACCCCGACGGCCCGCTGCACGTCGTCTGCTCGTGTGCCGAGCACCACGCCCACCTCGCCGACGACCACCTCGCGCAGACGCGCGAGCTGGCCCGGCTGGTCACCGACCTGAGCAACCTCGGCGGCACGCTGCCCGTGCTGCTGGTCGGCGACCTCAACGCCGGCCCGGACACCCCGGAGATCGCGGCGCTCACCGACGGCGACGCGCTCACGGACGCCTGGACGGCCAGCGGAGCGGCCGGCGACGGCATCACGCTGAGCGCCGCGCTGCCGGACGCCCCGCTGGGCGCGGCGAAGCAGCTGAACCGCCGCATCGACTACATCATGTTCCGCGCGTCGACCGGCGGGCACGCGCCGGCGGTGAAGAGCGCCGCCGTGCTGGACGAGCCGGTCGAGGGCCTGTACCCGTCCGACCACTTCGCCGTCCTCGCCGACCTCGCGCTCTGACCGCCGGCGAGTCCGCCGCTGGCCCCGCCGGCGGTGGCACGCCGGGCCGCACCGCGTCCCTATGGCGCGATGTTCTGGTTCAGGTGGAACACGTTGTCCGGGTCGTAGGCGCGCTTCACCGCCCGCAGTCGCTCGTAGTTGACGCCGTAGTTGGCGGCCACCCGGTCCTGGTCGTCGGCGGCCATGAAGTTGACGTAGCCGCCCTCCTCCGAGTACGGCGCCGTCGCGGCGGAGTAGTCGCGCACCCACTGGATGTTGGCGTCGTTCTGCGCCGGGTCCGGCCACATCCCCGCGATCACCGTCGCGAACGTCGCGTCGCGGTGGCCGAACGCCGTCGCGTCCGGCGCGACCCGGTGGACCGCGCCGTTGATCGGGTAGATGTGCATGGTCGAGTTGACGACCGGCACCTTCGGCCCGTGCTCCAGGTGCGCCGCGACGGCGTCGTCGGTCAGCTCCCGCACGAAGTTCGCCTTCCAGTAGTGCTGCAGGCCCGGCGGCACGAGGCCGTCGAACGCGCTGTTGAGCGCGGGGTACGGCATCGGGCCGACGTGCTCGGCGACGATCGGCGCGACGTCGTGCAGCGGCTTGAGCACCCGCTCGCCCTCCGCCAGCGGCCCGGCCCAGCAGGCCACGAACGCCAGGAACGGCTCGCCGTGGCGGTCCTCGGGGATGAACGGCAGCGGCGGCGCGATCTGGTAGGCCGGGAAGCCGCCGAACTGCTCCGGCGCGCTCTGGATGAACTCGCGGTAGAAGCGCAGCACGTCGCCGGCGTCGTCGAGGGAGAAGAACATCGGCCCGCCGTAGATGTCCTTCACGGGATGTAGCCGGAACTCCAGCGACGTGACGACGCCGAAGTTGCCGCCGCCCCCGCGCAGCGCCCAGAACAGGTCCGCGTTCTCGTGCTCGCTGGCCACCAGGATGCGCCCGTCGGCGGTGACGACGTCGGCGGAGACCAGGTTGTCGCAGGACAGCCCGAGGCCGCGGGCCAGGTAGCCGATGCCGCCGCCCAGCGTCAGCCCGCCGACCCCCGTCGTCGAGATGATGCCGCCGGTCGTGGCCAGACCGTACGGGTAGGTGGCGGCGTTGAAGTCGCCCCAGGTCGCGCCGCCCTCCGCGCGCGCCGTCCGGGCTCCCGGATCGACCCGCACCCCGCGCATGGCACCGAGGTCGATGACGACGCCGTCGTCGACCGTGCCGAAGCCGGGCACGCTGTGCGAGCCGCCGCGGACGGCGACCTCCAGGTCGTTCGCCCGGGCGTACCGGACGGCGGTCGCGGCGTCGCCGGCGTTGGCGACCCGCACCACGACGCGCGGCCGCCGGTCGATCATCGCGTTGTACACGCGCCGGGCCTGGTCGTAGCCCTCGTCGCCGGCGGCGATCACCGGGCCGCGGACCTGCTCGCGTAACTGGTCGAGTGTGAACTCGGACATGCTTCTCCCCCCATGGGTGTCGACGAACACCACAGGTCTCCCACCCCGGCGTGTGACGCCACGTGTGACGTCGGCGGCCCATTGCCAGGCCCGCGCCGCAGGGGTAGGACTGAGCCCATGGACACGGTCGACGACTCGGTGAGCGCACCGGCGCGCGTCGCCGATCCGGGTGAGGCCATCTCGGTCGACGAGCTCCGGCTCGCCGCGCGCAACCACGGCCTGCCGCTCGAGGCGTTGCGCTACGACGTCACGCCGGCCGGCCTGCACTACCTGCTGACGCACTACGACATCCCGGCGCTGGACCCCGGCACCTGGCGGCTGTCGGTGTCCGGTGCGGTGGCGCGGCCGCTCTCGCTGAGCTTGGACGACCTGCGCGCCCGGCCGCGGGCCGCCCATCGCGTCACGTTGGAGTGCGCCGGCAACGGCCGGGCCCTGCTGAGTCCGCGGCCGGTCAGCCAGCCGTGGCTGGACGAGGCGGTCGGCACCGCGGAGTGGACCGGCACCCCGCTGGCCGGCCTGCTCGCCGAGGCGGGCGTGGCCGCCGGCGCCGTCGACGTCGCGTTCACCGGCGCCGACCACGGCTTCGAGCGCGGCGTCGAGCAGACCTACCGGCGCGGGCTGCCGCTCGTCGAGGCCCTGCGCGACGACGTCCTGCTGGCCTACGAGATGAACGGTGCGCCGCTGCCGCCGCAGCATGGGGCGCCGGTGCGGCTGATCGTCCCCGGCTGGTACGGCATGGCGCACGTGAAGTGGCTGGTCGACGTCGCCGTGCTCGAGTCGGAGTTCGACGGATTCCAGAACGTGACGGCGTACCGGCTCAAGCAGGCGGCCGACGAGCCCGGCGAGCCGGTCACCCGCATCCTGCCGAAGGCGCTCATCCAGCCGCCGGGCGTGCCCGACTTCCAGAGCCGCGTCCGCGTGGTGGACAGCGGAGTGGTCGAGCTGACCGGGCGGGCGTGGTCGGGCTGGGCGCCGGTGGAGTCCGTCGACGTCAGCACCGACGACGGCGCCAGCTGGCGGCCGGCCGAGCTCGGCCCGCAGCCGGGCCCGTACGCATGGCGGTCGTGGCGGTTCGCGTGGACGGCGACCCAGCCCGGACGGTACGAGCTGCGGGCCCGCGCCCGCGACGCCGCCGGCCACGAACAGCCCGTCGACCAGGCCTGGAATCGGCAGGGCATGGCCAACAACCACGCGCAGCGGGTCACGGTCGTCGTCCGCTGAGGAGAGCGTCTCGATGAGGCCTATTGACAACATGTTCCCAATATGACAACATGTTGTCCATGACCACTTCCACCGCACACATCGCTCTGTACGACACGCTCGCCGACTGGGAGATCGGGCACCTGCTCGTCGAGCTGCGCACCGGCCGGTTCACCGGCACGCCGTGGAACGTCGTGACCGTCGCCGAGTCGGCCGAGCCGATCACCACCATGGGCGGGCTGCGCGTCCTCCCGGACATGGTGCTCGCCGACCTCGAGCCGGGTGCGAGCGGCCTCCTGGTGCTGGCCGGCGCGGCCATGTGGGACGAGGGCGGCGGCCGGGCATGGGCGGACGCCGCGCGGCGCTTCCTCGACGCGGGGGTTCCGGTCGCGGCGATCTGCGGCGCGACGGCCGGCCTCGCGCGGGCCGGCCTGCTGGACGATCGCGACCACACCAGCGCGGCCGTCGAGTACCTGACGTCCTTCGACGGCTACCACGGGAAGGACCGCTACGTCGACGCGCGCGCCGTCGTCGGCGGCGACCTGATCACGGCCGGGCCGGACTCGCCGGTGCAGTTCGCCCGCGCCACGCTGAGCCGGCTCGGGCTGGCGCCGGAGCGGACGCTGCAGGCGTACGAGGACGTGTTCCACGGCGCCGACGCAAGTGCCTATCCGGCGCTGGTCGGGGCACACTGATCCGATGACCGCAGCGGAGCCCGCGCCCGACGTCCTCGTGCCGCCGCGTGAGGACTGGCCGGAGCCGCCGCCGGAGACTCCGGCCGGCCGGGCGCTCACCGAGGTCGCGCTGACGACGTTCCGGCTCAACGCCCGGCTCATGGAGGCCGCGCAGGACATGGCCGCGGCGGGCGGCATCACCGCCGCCTGGTGGCAGGTGCTGGGCGGCGTCCTCGACCAGCCACGCACCCATGCCGACATCGGCCGGCTCATGGGGATGTCCCGGCAGGGTGTGCGCCGGGTCGCCGACCTGCTGGTCGAGCAGGGGCTGGCGGAGTACCGCGACAACCCCGCCCACCGGCGGGCCAAGCTGCTGGCCTGCACCGAGGCCGGATACTGGGCGATCCGCCGCATCTCGTTGGTGCAGCATCCGTGGGCCGAGCACGTCGGGTCGCAGGTCAGCCTCGACGACCTCACGCACGCGCTGGCCACGATGCGCGCGCTCGTGGCCGTCCTCGAGGCGGACCGCCCGGCCGGCGACTGAGCACCCGCCGGGGCCCGGCCGTCAGGGGCCGGTCCGCAGCCCCGCCACGAGAACCGCGCCCACCAGCGCCAGCACGATCACGGCCGATGCCGTCCACTGGACCAGCAGCAGCGTCCCGCGCAGCTCGCGCGCGAACGTCGGAGTCACGACGTCGGCGAACCGCCGCCGGCGCAACCGGAACCTCCCCCGTCGAGGCGCCATGGCGCGACCTCCCCTTCTCCCCCCGAGGGCGTCTCCTCCGGGACCTTCGTCGATGTCCCACCACGTCGGCGGGCCCGGACGAGGCTGAACTCCCTCGACGGATACGAGTCCGCTGACCACGGGATCAGCACGCGACCGCCGGTGTGACCTGCGCCACATGCCGGGTTCGCCCGATTCCCGTACTCCCCGTACGCGTGGCGCTGTGGTTTACCCCGATGTGCCATGTCACCCCCTACCCCGAAGGTGTCGGTGGCAGGGGGTGACATGACCGGGTATTCCGACGACTTGACACTGGCCCTACAGGGGGACGACCGCGCCTTCGAGGCGCTGTACCGCGAGGTGGCGCCGCGTGCCAGGCGCATCGCCTACCGCATCGTCCGTGACGCCGACGCCGCCGACGATCTCGTGCAGGAGGCGTTCTACCTCGTGCTCCGGTCGATGAGATCAGGCGGCGGCCCGCGCGAGCAGTTCGCCGGCTACGTCTTCACGACGACGAAGCGGCTGGCCTTCCAGCACTGCCGCACCCGCACCGCACTGGCCGGACACGACGACCCGGCGGCGCTGCGCACCGGCGACGACCCTTACGACGCCGAGCCCAAGGGCGCCTCGGACGCGCTGGCGACACTGCCGCCGCGGTGGCGGACCATCCTGTGGCTGGTCGAGGTCGAGCGCTACTCGCCGGCCGAGCTGGCCGCGCCGATGTCGATGACGCCGAGCGCGGTGGCCAGCCTCGCCCACCGGGCCCGGCGCGCGCTGCGGACGGCGTACCTGGCGGCGGGCTGACGGCGCCGGCCGCTCGATCTCGCGCCGGCCGCGCGGCCCGCGCCGTCGCGCGATCTCACCGCGCGCGTCGAGAATGGCTCCTGCCGTCGAACGCCGGTGCCGAGGTCGAGGAGGAAGCGATGCGCAGCGTGGCCATGGAGCGGTTGGACGTCCTGGTCGGATCGTGGCGGACGACCATGCGGAACGCGTGGTTCCTGGAGCCGGCCGACCAGGAGGTGCCGGGGTCGGCAACGGTCGAGTGGCTCGACGACGCCTTCGTGGTCTTCCGCTGGACGATGTCGGGCGAGGTCGGCAAGGCCACGAGCGAGATGGTGCTGGTTCTCGGCCGCAGCGATGCCCACGACGCCTACACGGCGCTCTACCATGACGAACGCGGCGTCAGCCGGGTCTACGCCATGACGTTCGACGGCTCGCGGTGGACGCTGAGCCGCGAAGACACCGACATGTTCCAGCGCTTCGTCGCCGACGTCGGGCCGGACCGCATCGCCGGCCGATGGGAGGCGTCCGAGGATCGCGGATCGACCTGGCGCAAGGACTTCGACCTGGTCTTCGACCGGACCTAGCCGCCGCCGAGGAGGCGCGGCCGGGTACTACAGGGTGCGGGTCATGAAGACGCTGAGCGGGTCGGGCACGTAGTCGGCGAACGGCTCGCAGTACTCGAACCCGAACTTCTCGTAGAGCCGCCGGGCCGGCAGGAAGAACGCGTCCGAGCCGGTCTCGAGGCTCAGCCGCCGATAGCCCATGCGGCGCGCCTCGTCGACGATGTGGCCGAGCACCAGCGACGCGATCCCGCTGCGCTTGCGCGCGCTCGCCGTCCGCATCGACTTCACCTCGGCGTGCCGCTCGTCCAGCCGCTTGATCGCCCCGCACCCGACGATGCGGCCGTCGTCGTCGCGGACGGCCCAGAACGTCACCTCGGGCCGGCGCAACCCGTCGAGGTCGAGGGCGTGCTTGCTCTCCGGCGGCGTGATGGACCGCATCTCCTGGACGTGCTCGTCCAGGAACGCGGCGATCTCCGGCCCGGCCAGGTCGTCGACGGCGATCTTCATGGTGCCCCTCTCGTTCCGCCACGACCGTATGCCGATCGTGTGACCCGGATGTTTCGGCGCCGATCATCGGCCCCGTAGGCACGGTCGTCAGCGGGTGTCGGCGCGGCGGCGGACGTCGCGGAGCATGCGGCCGACGATGCGGCGGTGGGCGCCGGAGCCGATGACGAGCAGCCGGTATGCCCGTCCGTGCGGCCCGGGGAAGGCCGCCTCGGTGCGCGCGCTCAGCACCGTCCCGTCCGGCGCCGCGGCCAGCGTGAAGGTCAGCGCGTAGCGGGAGAACCGGTGCCGGCCGACGAGCCGCACGAGCCGCTCCGGCTCCACCGCCGCGACCGCGAATCCCGGGACCGTCGCACCCGGCTCGAGCGGCGCGCCGGAGGCGCGGCGCGGCCGCGTCCCGAGCACCCAGGCGAGAGGGACGGCGGCCGTCATCTTGCTCACGTGCCCCGCCAGCGCCCGCCAGACCTCCGCCGGCGGCGCCGGCACCAGCAGCCGGTGCTCGTCGATGAACGGAAGAGCGGTCATGCCGGCGGGATGGCCTCGGCGACGGCCGACGACCACAGCCGGTAGCCGGTCGCGGACGGGTGGAAGCGGTCCGCGGAGAAGAAGTCCAGCGACGGCGGCGCGTCGGTGCCGACAGTCGTCCACGTCACCCGCGACCGCGCCGCGCAGACCTCGCGGGCCACCGCGTCGAGGGCGGCTGCCCGCTCGCCGAGATAGCGCCGAAGCGTCCGGGGCAGGGCCGGGAACAGGCCGAACGGCGGGATCCCGGCGACGACGACCCGCTCCGCCCGCTCGCGCAGCCCGTCGACGATCACGGCGAGGTCGGCGGCCCAGTCGGCGGCCGGACGCCGGGTGAGCACGTCGTTCGCGCCGGCCAGCAGTACGGCGACGTCGTAGTCGCCGGTCAGCCGCGGCAGCAGGCGGTGCCGGATGCGGCGCGCTGTCGCACCGAACTGCGCGGCCACCTCCCAGTCGACCGGGCGGCCGGTCCGGACGGCGAGCGCGGCGGCCAGGCCGCCGGCGAACCCGTCGTCGTGCGAGTCGACGCCCGACCCGGCGGCCGTCGACTCGCCGAGGACGGCCACCCGCAGCGCCGGGCGGGCGCCGCCATGGTCGCCGACGGTGCCGGTGAGCGGCCCCTCGACCGGGCCTGCCAGCGTGAACGTCGAGCGCACCCACAGTCCCTGCAGCGCGACGACGGGGAACAGCAGCCGATTCATGGGGCCGTCCTTCCGGGGACGAGGGTGCCGACGGCGGCCCGGCTGCCGCCGCTCAGGTCGACGCCGATCGCCTGCAGCAGCACGACCAGCGCGCCGTCGGCCAGGAACCGGGCGAGGTCGTCGGCGTCGGCGCCGGTCAGCCGCTCCGTCTCGCCGAGCAGGACGGATATGACCCCGCGGCACCGCGCCGCCACGACGTCGTCGTGACGGGCGATCGCGGACGCCTGCAGCCACAGCCCGCCCGTGACGCCGCGGGACAGCAGCTCGCGGAAGGCCGCGCCCATGGCCGTCCGCGGATCGTCGGGCCGCTGCGCCGCGGCGGCGCGGAACGTCGTCCGCACGCGCTCCTCCACCTCGTCGAGGCAGGCCAGCAGCAGTCCCCGCTTGCTGCCGAAGAGCCGGAAGACGTATGGCTGCGACACCCCGGCCGCGTCGGCGACGCGCTGCATGGCGGCCGTCGTGAGGCCGTCGTCGGCGATCACCCGCATGGCGACGGCGACGGCGTCGGCCCGCCGCTGGGTCGCGGTACTGCGCACCGGTGCCATGGACCGCAGCATGACAGAAGTAAGTACTTACTTACAAGTCAGCGGCGTCGGTAGGCTGGGCAGCGACCACGCCGATCGGAGGGCGGATGACGGGCAGCATCGACCAGACCGCCGGCTACACCGGCGAGGACGGGCCGGTGGTCGTGCCGGTCGAGATCGTGGGCCTGCTCGTCTCGGCGGTGCACGCCTACGAGGGCCGGCCGCTCGACGGGCCACGGCCCGACCCGGAGCCCGCCGCGCGGACCGAGGTGACGGTGCGCGCCGGCCTCGGGCTCGTCGGCGACCGCTACTTCGGCCGGCCGGCGCATCGCAACGCCGCCGTGACGGTGATCGACGCGGGCGCGCTGGACGACCTCGCCGCGCGGCTCAGGCGGGACCACCCCTTCGACCCGCTACTGACCAGGCGCAACATCGTGCTCCGCGGCTTCCCGGTCGACGACCTCGCGGCGCGCCGCGGACACGCGGGCGCGGTGTTCGCGCTCGACTCCGGCGCGGGAGCGGTCCGGTTCCAGGCCAACCGCCCGGCGCATCCGTGCGCCTGGATGGACGTCGCGCTGGCGCCGGGCGCGTTCCGCGGCCTGCGTGGCCGCGGCGGCATCCGCTGCACACCGCTGGACGACGGCGTGCTGCGGCTCGGTCCGGCGACGCTCACCGTCGCGCCGCCGGCGCCCGAGTGAGCCCGGGTCAGCCCAGGCCGAGCCGCTGCCAGGTCTGCTTGCCGGGGATGCCGTCGGCGTCGGCACCCTTCCAGCCCTGGTCCTCCTGGAACGCCTTGACCGCGGCCTGGTCGACGCTCGACCACGTGCGGCTGGGCCCCTCCTTGTAGAGGTCGCGGTACTTCTTGCCGCGCAGTACCAGCGCGGCGCCGACCAGGAGCACGTAGTCGTTCTCCTTGCCCGCCCCGAACACGTCGGGTCCCGGATACGGCACGACTTCGACCACCACGGCTTCGGACATGGCCCCTCCAACGCGTCGGCGACGATCCTGCGCTCAGCGTAGGGAGCCGGAAGCTCGCGGCGCAGCGAATCGGGACGAAATCTCCCCGCGCACTCTTGCCGCCGCCGCACCGCGCCGCTATCGTGGCACGACGTTTCATGTCGATACGCCGGACTTGTACGGGAGTGGACGCATGCCACGCACCGCCGTCGTCGCCGCCATCGCCGCACTGGGACTCACCGCCGGGCTGGGGGTGAGCACGACGGCGTCCGCGCCGGTCGCCCGGGCCGCCGCCCCGGACGTCCGCACGTTCGACGCCGAGCCGCTCGGCGCGCCGCCGGCCGGCTACACCACACAGGGCGACATCACCGTCGCCGAGGCGCCGTTCGGCCCGCCCGGCAACCGCGCGGTGCACCTGGCCGACTACACGGCATCGCTCCAGTCCCGCCTGCAGATCCCCGCACCCGCGGCCGCCGCCAGGCGCTTCGAGTTCGACTTCGCCATGCACACGACCCGCCAGGCGGTGTTCGTCGCCGTCCACGGCGCCGGCGACAACCCCGCGCTCGGGACGTACCGGTTCATGATCAACCCGGTGTACCCGTACGGCGGCAGCACCACCGCCCAGGTCTCGGTGTACGACGGGCGCCAGTACCTGCGCCTGGCGACCGTCCCGATGCTCACCGCGCGCGACCACGCCAGCCGCGTCCGCATCGACGCGAGCACCGAGGCGGCCGTGCTCACGGTGAACGGAATGTCGTTCCGTACCACCACTCGGGCGTCCGGAGGCAGCGCGATCACCGGCCTCGAACTGGCCTCGAGCGGCGCGGCCGGGGTCGGCTCCGACGCCTACCTCGACGACGTCGCCGTCCGCGACCTCGACCCCGCGGGCCCGGCGCTGGCCGAAGGGCTGCCCGTCACCGGCGTGCTGCCGTCCTACGTGGCGCAGAAGCATCCCGCGTCCACCGTCGTCGCGACCATCGACGCGCCGGACGTGCGCGCGGCGCAGGTGCGCGCGGAGGTCGTCGTCGACGGCGTGGACGAGCCGTTCACCGGGCGCGTGCACGGTGAGGCGGGACACCTGCTGGTCAGCGCCCCGATCGACGGCGAGGACATCGGCCTGCATCCGGTGACCGTCACCGTCACCGACCTGCGCACCGGCGTCACCCGCTCGACCCAGATGCGCATCCAGGCGTACTCGCCGATCCCGGCGCAGGTCGTCGCTCAGGAGCCGGCGGGTGCGGCCGAGCCGCGCTTCCCCGACGCGGTCCGGCTCGCCGACGGCACGATCGTGCTGGCCTACCACTACGCCGACGGGCACACCAGCGCCAACGGCGTGGTCCGCATGGTCCGCTCGACCGACGGCGGCGCGACGTGGACGGACCCCGTCACCGTCGCGGCCACCCCGGGCGCCGACAACCGCGACCCCAAGCTCAGCGTGCTGAGCGACGGGACCGTGCTGCTGACGGTGTTCCGCACCGACTGGTCGACCCGCCCCGAGAGCAACCTCGGCACGTTCGTCTACCGGTCGGCCGACGGCGGGCTGACGTTCCCCGAGGTCACCCAGATCGAGAGCGCGCAGCCCGGCGCCTGGCAGCACGGCCCCGCCGTCGAGCTGCTGAACGGCGACATCCTGCAGCCGCTGTACGGCTACGGCGCGCGGGTCGCCCGCAGCACCGACGGCGGCCGCACCTTCCCCGCGGCGAACGAGCTCACCGTCGTCGAGGACGACGAGCGCTTCTCCAACGGCGAGCCGAACATCGTCCGGCTGCCCAGCGGTGAGCTGGTCATGCAGATCCGGCGGCACGACAACGTCCTGGGCATCGAGAGCGAGTCGGTCCTCGTCCGCTCCTACGACGACGGCCGCACCTGGACCGCGCCCGAGCCCACCGGCCTGCCGGCGTCGTCGGCGCACCTGCTGCTCACCGACGACGGCTCGGTGCTGATGACGTACGGCAACTACGCCCAGCCCGGCCGGCCGACGTACGGCGTGCTGATCGCCGACCCGTCGGGCTCGTGGACGCGGCACCGGCCGGTGCCGCTGTACAACTCCGGCTGGGAGGACCAGGCCAACCCCACGAGCGTGCAGCTCGACGACGGCTCGTTCCTCTCCTTCGGCTTCGACGTCGCCAACCGCACGGTCGTCTCCTTCCGCACCACGGCTGCCGACTACGACTGAGGCCGCGCGCCCTCCCTCCCGACGCGCGTGATGGGCGGATTACTGCTGCTGGAGCAGTGGTGATCCGCCCATGGCGCGCCCCCACCACGTCCACATGTTGGACGTCGCCCGTCTCAGCAGATAACCATTTGGCATTGCCCTCGTCACAATTCCGCCGTTCGGGACTGGTTCGGTTGGCTCCCACTCGCGACCGTGGGCTAACGTCACCGGCGACCGAACCAGACCCGGCGCGGTTGGGGTTGTCGGTCGATGGCGTGGGCTCATGCCCGCGGTGCCGCTTCGTCCCCGCTCGCGTCGCTCGTCGCGTGGCTCACCGGCCGCCTTGATCCATGGGCGCCGAAGCCCGCCCGGTGGACCCGGTGCGTCGCGTGGCAGACGAACGAAGGGGAGGGCGTGACCGCGGTACGCGCGGAAGGACTGTTCAAGGTCTTCGGCCGAGGGGCCGACGACGCCGTACAACGGCTCAGGGGCGGCGCGAGCCGTGCCGACGTCGTCGCTCAGGGAGCGACCCCGGCGGTGATCGACGCGAGCTTCGAGGTACAGCCGGGCGAGATCTTCGTCGTGATGGGGCTCTCCGGCTCGGGCAAGTCCACGCTGATCAGAATGCTCAACGGCCTGCTGGAACCGACGGCGGGCCACGTCTACGTCGACGGCGTCGACATCTCCGGTGTCGACGCCGCCGAGCTCCGCCGGGTGCGGCAGCAGAAGATCAGCATGGTCTTCCAGCACTTCGCGCTGCTGCCGCACCGCACCGTCGCCGAGAACGCGGCGTACGCGCTGGACGTCCAGGGCAAGTCCAAGGACGAGCAGCGCGCCCGCGCCGCCGAGGCGTTGGACCTGGTCGGGCTGCGCGGCTGGGAGGACCGCTATCCCGCGCAGCTGTCCGGCGGCATGCAGCAGCGGGTCGGGCTGGCCCGTGCGCTCGCGGCCGGCAGCGACATCATGCTGATGGACGAGGCGTTCTCCGCGCTGGATCCGCTGATCCGGCGCGAGATGCAGGACCAGCTGCTGGAGCTGCAGGCCGGCCTCGGCAAGACGGTCGTGTTCATCACCCACGACCTCAACGAGGCCATGCGGCTCGGCGATCGCATCGCCGTCATGCGCGACGGCCGCATCGTGCAGGTCGGGACGGCGGAGGAGGTGCTGCGCGACCCCGCGAACGACTACGTCGCCCAGTTCGTCGCCGACGTCGACCGCACCCGCGTGCTGACGGCGTCCAGCGTCATGGTTCCGGCCCAGCTGGAGGTCAACGCGTCGGCCGGGCCGCGCGTGGCGCTGCACGGCATGCGCGACAAGCAGCTCAGCGCCGCCTTCGTCGTCTCCCGCGACCGCAGGCTGCGCGGCGTCGTCCGCGACGACGACGTCGTCGCGGCCGTCAACCGCGGCGACAGCACGCTCGAGCCGATCGTCGACGCCGAGGTCGCCTCCGTCCATCCGGACACCGTGCTGGCCGAGCTGTTCGCGCCGTCGGCCGAGTCGGTGCTGCCGCTCGCGGTCGTGGACGATGACGACCGGCTGCTGGGCGTCATCCCGCGGGTGACGCTGCTCACCGCGATGGCCAGCGTGGCCGAGGCGCTGCCCGAGGTGGAGGTGACCCGATGAGCGACGGCTTCGACCCGCTGGAGCCGCGGCTGGAGGTCGGCACCTGGATCTCCGACGCGTTCGACTGGTTCACCGACACCTTCCAGCCCGTCCTCGACGTCGTCGACACCGTGCTCGAAGGCGCCTACGACGCGGTCTTCGACGTGCTGAGCGCGCCGCCGTTCCTGGTGATGATCGCGCTGTTCGCCGGGATCGGCTGGCTGGTGCGGTCGTGGCGGTTCGCCGTCGTCACCGTGCTGGGCTTCTACCTGATCGCGGCGATGGACCGCTGGGACGGCGCCATGCAGACGCTGTCGCTGGTGCTGGTGGCCGCCTTCATCGCGACGGCGATCGCCGTGCCGCTGGGCATCTGGTCGGCGCGGTCGCAGACGGTGAGCAACGTGCTGCGGCCGGTGCTCGACTTCATGCAGACGATGCCGGCGATGGTGTACCTGATCCCGACGCTGTTCGCGTTCGGCATCGGCGTCGTACCGGGGATGATCTCCACCGTCGTCTTCGCGATGCCGCCCGGCGTCCGGTTCACCGAGCTGGCCATCCGGCAGGTCGACACCGAGGTGGTGGAGGCCGGCCAGGCGTTCGGGTCGTCACCGGCGCGGATCCTGCGGCAGATCCAGCTGCCGCTCGCGCTGCCCACCATCATGGCCGGGATCAACCAGGTGATCATGCTGTCGTTGTCGATGGTGGTCCTCGCGGCCATGGTCGGCGCGGCGGGTCTGGGCCTGGACGTGGTGTCCGGCCTGCAGTCGCTCAGCGTGGCCCGCGGCGTGGAGGCCGGTCTGGCCGTCGTCGTGCTGGCCATCTATCTGGACCGCGTGGTCTCGGCCCTCGCCGACCGCGCCCCCGTCGTCAGGGCGTCGCGAGTGCGCGCCTGACGATCGCTTCACGCATAGGTCCTCGAACCCAGAGTGCCTGGTAGTCGAATCCAGAGGAGAATCATGCGCAAGTCCACGCTCACCCTCCTGGCCGGCCTGGCCGCGAGCGGTCTCGTCCTCGCCGGTTGCGGCGACGACGACAACGGCGGCGGGTCCGCCGACGGCGGGTCCGGCGGCTCCGGCGACGGCGCCGACGTGCGGACCATCGGCGACGTCGACAGCGCCGGCTGCGACCCGGCCGAGGGCGACGCCGAGGTCCCCGATCCCGCGGGGACCGGAGACGACGAGACGTCCATCACCATCGGCGTGTTCAGCGGCTGGGACGAGAACTACGTCGTCGCCGAGCTGGCCAAGGTCGCGCTCGAGGAGCAGGGCTACACCGTCGAGTTCGAGGAGCTGGAGGCCGGCCCCGCCTACACCGGCGCCGCCCAGGGCGACATCGACGTCCTCATGGACGCGTGGCTGCCCAACACCCACGCCTCCTACGTCGACCAGTTCGGCGACGACCTCGAGGACGTCGGCTGCTGGTTCGACGAGGGCTTCCTGACCATCGCCGTCAACGCCGACTCGCCGGCACAGTCGCTCGACGAGCTGGCCGACAACGCCGACGCGTACGGCAACCGGCTGGTCGGCATCGAGCCGGGCGCCGGGCTGACCACCACCACGCAGGACGAGGTCATCCCCACCTACGGCCTCGAGGACTGGGAGTTCCCGACGTCGTCGTCGCCGGCCATGCTCGCCGAGCTGGACAGCGCGATGGCCGCCGGCGAGAACATCGCCGTCACGCTGTGGCACCCGCACTGGGCCTACGCGGCCTACGACATCCGCGACCTCGAGGACCCGGAGGGGGCGCTCGGTGAGGCGGAGCGGCTCTACAGCCTCGGCCGGCCGGGCTTCCACGAGGAGTTCCCCAACGCCGCGCAGCTGATCCGCAACCTCTACCTCTCCAACGAGCAGCTGCTGGAGATCGAGGACCTCATGGTCGTGCAGAACAACCGCGAGGACAACGCGGGCGCCGTCGCCCAGTGGCTGGAGGCGAACCCGGACTTCGTCGAGAACTGGCGGGCCGGCACGCTGACCTGACCGGCGTGAGACGCTGGGCCGCATGCCGGACGACGAGGGCGGGATCCCGGCGGTGGCGCGGCGGCAGGTGGAGGGTGTGAAGACCTTCGGCGCGTGGCTCGGCTGGGACGACGCACACGCCGCGCTGGCCGGTCGGCTGTCCGCAGCGGACGTCGACCGGCTGGCCGCCGCCTACGCGTTCGCCGCCGACCCGTCCTGAGCCCGGGCCGCCCTCGCCCGGGCGCGCGCCGGTCAGTGCTCGTCGAGCACCACGGAGCGGGTGAGGTGCCGCGGCCGGTCCGGATCCAGACCGCGGGAGAGCCCGCGCGCGACGGCGACACGCTGGGCGACGACGAGCGACGCCATCGGGTCGAGGCCGGCGTGGTGGACGAAGCGGGCTCCGGTCGCCGTGACCTCGGCGGCCAGGCCGGGCGGCGGGTCGCCGAACATCCACACCGTGCGGCCCTGCTGCGCGATCGAGATCGGCCCGTGCCGGTACTCCATCGCGGGATACGACTCCGACCAGGTCAGGGCCGCCTCGCGCAGCTTGAGCGCGGCCTCGTCGGCCAGCCCGACGGTCCAGTCGTCGCCGAGGAAGGTGTACTGCTCGTCCCCCAGGAGGTCGTCGACGTCGAGGGCGAGGGCGCGTTCGGCGTCCCGGGCGGCCGTCGCCACCGACTCGCCGAGCGAGGCCCGCAGGGTGGCCAGCGCCGTGGTGGCGAACCGGGTCTGGACGACCGAGCGCTCGTCGGCGAATCCCAGGTCGACGACGGCGTCGGCGCGGCGCGCCGCCGGACTGCCGGCGACGGCGGTGACGAGCAACGTCGGCGCCCCGGCGGCGCTCAGCACGCGAAGCACCTCGGTGGTGGTCCCGGAGCGGCTGATCGCGACCACGAGGTCGTAGGACCGCGTCTCCGGGAGCTGCGACGCGGGGAACACGTCGGTCTCGCCGGCGCCGCGGCCCTCGCGCAGCCGCGCATACGCCGACGCCACGAACCACGAGGTACCACAGCCGACGACGGCGATCCGGCGGTCCGGCGGCACCAGGGCCGCCACCGAGGAGCCGAGGCCGGCTCCGGCGCGCCAGCACTCCGGCTGGGTGCCGATCTCACGCCGGGCGAGGGCTCCCGGCGCCGGGTCCAGGGACGGGATGGTCATCTGCGGCTCCTTCCACGGAGGACTGGGGTCACGCGATGCGGAAGTCGTAGGCCGGTGGCACGGGCCGGCCGGGGAACAGCTCCGACCACAGGTCCGACAGTGTCGTCTCACCCTCGTGGAGGTCGGGCAGCACGAGGCCGTCCTCGAGGACCCGTCGCGCCGCGGGCAGGTCGCCCGCGGCGGCCAGTGCTCGGCAGAGCAGCAGCCGCAACCGAGCAGTCCTCGGCCCCGGGATGTCCGGGCCGCACAGCCGGTCCAGCACGGCGGCGGGCTGTCCAGCCCGCAGGAGGTGGCGGCAGGCCTCCTCGACGAGCCGGCCGTCGTCGGTCAGGGCGAGCGCCTGACGGTAGAGCGCGGCCGCGTCGCCGCTGCGTCCGGCGTCGGCGGCGAGCCGGGCGAGGCCGCGCAGGGCCCATGGGGTGGCCGCATGCTCCAGCGAGCGTCGGTAGTGCCGATCGGCCTCGGCGTGCGCGCCGCGGGCGTGCGCCATGACGGCGAGGTGCAGCTCGCTCGGCCAGGTCGACGGCGTACCGGCCAGGCGCCGCTCCCAGTCCGCTCCCCGCACGTAGGAGAGCGGCGGTCCCGGCGCCCAGGCCGGCCGCCCGGCGAGCAGGTCGCACCATGAGCGCTGCTCGCCGGTCAGGGTGTCGTCATGGAACGGCGTCGGGGTCTCGTCGAGCCAGGGCTGCCCGTCGGCCAGCCGGCGCCGCCGCTCCAGTGCGCCCCAGCCGCTGCCCGTGACGACACGAGCGGACGGCGGCAGCAGCGCCCGGTGCCGCAGCCGCCGCAGGTGCTCCTCCCGGACCTCCGCCGGCCAGAGGGCGGCGACGCGCTCGTCCGCGTGCCGGACGGCGGCGTCCCACTCGGGGTCGTGCGCGATCGCCGGGTCGAGTGCGGCGTTGCCGTACGCCTCGACCCACGACCACTCCGAGCGCGCGGGCATCGGCACGTGCTCGTACTGCGTGGCCGCCAGCCCCGCCTGGATCTCGCCGTACCGGCCGCCGAACGGGCTCAGCCATTCCTGCCATCGCTCGCCGCCGGCCTCGGTGCCCCAGCAGAACAGCTTGCGCCCGCGCAGCGGGGCGGTCGACAGCAACGCCAGGCCGTTCCCGCGGGCGTCGGCGCTGACGATCCAGTACCGGTCCGCGTCCGGGTCGGTCTCGAAGAAGTAGTCGGCCGCTCGTGCCGCCGCGGCCGGCCAGGTCAGCCGCTCTTCCGGCCGGTCGACCGGCACCTGTCGCAACGCGCCGGTGTAGTCGCTGGTGAGCGCGGTCCTCGCCGGGCAGAGCACCCGGGTTTCCGGCGTCTGAGGCACCGCGGCGTTGGTCCACCAGTACATCGGCACGGTGTCGTCGCCGGGGTTGACGATGCGCACGTGTGCCAGGAGCACGGGCGAGTCGCTCGGCAGCCACAGGTCGATCTGGAACACGACCTCGCGCTGGCGCTCGTACTCCCACAGCCGGACCGAGGGCTCGCCACCGTCGTCGACGACCGTGGCGGCATGGAGCGGGCTGCAGGTCAGCGGCGAATGGCCACGGGTGCCGATGTTGTACTCGATGCCGCCGGCGAACCACGCGTTGCGCAGCGCGAGGTTCCCCAGCTGCACGGCGCCGTTCCGGTACACCAGGTCGACGTCTCGCGCGCGGTCGCGCAGGCTCCAGATGCGCCCGCCGAGTTCGGGGAGCACCACCGCGGTCAGGTGCCGGTTCTCGAGGACGACCGCCCGGAACGGCGTCGGGCGCAGCTCCCGCCCGTAGCCGTCCTGATGCAGGTAGGGGAACAGGTTCGGCACCCGCCCGTAGCCGAAGCGCTCGTCCGTGGCGTACGGCGCCGCGACTCCGTCACCGACGTCGGGCAGCACCGACGGCGCGCCGAGGGCCGCGGCGGGGATCTCCAGCGTCTCGACCCGCACCCGCGTCGTCACGGCCGCCAGTCCAGCAGCGCCGCGCCGTAGGCGCGGACCGGATCGGTGCTCGGGTACGCGGCGAAGTAGCCGCCGTTCATGTAGGCGGCGAACGTGGTGATCCGCCGGATGCCCCTGCTCCCGTACGTGCTCAGGTCGTCCTCGAGGACGCCGTCGGCCCACGGCAGCTCCACCGCCGGCAACGTCCAGTCGCTGAACAGCGACACGTCGAGCCAGTACTCGAGCACCTGCGCCGTCTCGGCGCCGAAGCAGGCGAGGTTGGCGTCGAGGTGGTCGAGGTAGTCGCCGTGCGCGACCCGCCGGTCGTCCCGCCTGGCGGCGCGGCGGGAACCGCGCTCCGGCACGTCGCGGGGCCAGTCGGGGCCTTGCGCGTCGCGCCGCGACAGGGGGACCTCCCAGGTGCGGAAGAACGGCGCGAACTCCAGGAACACGCCCGCCTCGGGGCGCACCTGGACCGGCGCCGGCATCGTCGACTGGTAGGCCAGATGCGATACCTGGGCGTCGGCCCGCACCTCGCGCAACGCGGTGACGATGCGGTTCTCGACCAGCAGCGCCTGGTCGGTGTGGCTCAGACCGGCGCAGCCGTCGCAGTGGCAGCGCTCTCCGCCGTCGTCGGGCCAAAAGTAGTAGCGGCCCGTGGTGGTGCCGGGGTCGTCGAGCTCCTTCACGGCGTTCGCGGCGATGACCTCCAGGGCGGCCTCTGAGCTGGCGCAACAGTTGCTGTCGGGAACGCGCCGGCCGTCCTCGGTCATCCGGAACATCGCGGGATCGGTCTCGAAGAGGTCGCGTGGGAGCAGCCGCGACAGTGCGTGCTGCTCGCGCTCGACCTCCAGGCCGGCCCGGCGGCACGCGTCGAGGAAGGCGTGGCCGCGCTCGGACGTCAGCGCGTCGGTGTGCACACTGATCGTCGTCAGGCCGGCCTCGGCGGCCAGCGCCACCCAGTCGTAGGTGGTGATGTCGTCCCAGGTCAGCACCACCCCTCGAGTGGTGAACCATGGCGTTGTCACAGGCGAGCCTCCATCCGGTCGTCGGCCAGTCCGGCGATGCCGATGAGCACGGTGTCGTCGCCCCTGGCGGCGCGCGTCATCGTGACCCGCTGTCCGCGGGCGGCGACCTCCGTGTCGAAGTGCCGGCGGGCGAGGCCGGCGAAGCCCGGGACGGCGTCCACGACGCCGCCGCCCAGCACGACCTCGTCGAGGTCGAGCGTGCCTGCCACGCCGGCGAGCACCGTGCCGAGCGCCCGCGCCCCGAGCTCGACGACGGCGACCGCCGCGGGGTCGCCGTCCGCCCGCCGCCGCACGATCGTGGGCAGCGACAGACGCTCGCCGCCCGTCGCCGCGGCATAGGACTGTTCGATCCCGTGCCCGGACGCCGTGGCCTCCAGGTGGTCCGGCCGCCCGCAGCCGCAGCGTGCCCCGTCCACCCCCGGCCACGGCAGATGGGCCAGCTCGCCGGCGCCGAAGCGCGGTCCTCGGTAGAGCATCGCGTCCAGGACGAGACCGGCACCGATGCCCGTGCCCACCATGACGGCGAGCAGGCCGGCCCCGGCGTGGCCGCCCCGGAGCAGACCGCCGGCGAAGGCGTTGCAGTCGTTGTCGACGACGACCGGGCAGCCGAACCGGGCCGACAACGCGTCACCGACCGCGGTGCCGGCCCAGTCGTGGATGGTGGCGCCGGACCGCAGGATCGCGCCGGACCGCACGTCGACGACTCCGGCGCACGCCACGCCGATGCCGGCGATCGCTGTCGCGTCGGCGGCCACCGCCGCGACCGCCTCGGCCACGGCATCCAGGACCGCGGCGCCGCCGGCGTGGCTCGGTGTGGCGCGGCGATACCGCCGGACGATCTCCCCGTCGCGCACGACCGCCGCCTGGATCTTCGTCGCTCCGAGGTCGACGGCCACGACGACGGTCATGCCATGCCCTCGACCGGCCGGCGGGCCGGGCAGGCACTGACGAACTGCTTGGTCAGTGCGACGGGGTTGGTGATCGCGGTGCCGACGACGACCGACCAGGCGCCGGCCTCGAAGGCCTCGCGCACCTGGCTGGGCCGGCTGATGTGACCCTCGACGATCACCGTCATCCCGGCGGCGCACAGCGTCGCCGCGAGGTCGATGCCGGGCCCGTCGTGCGCGGCGGTGTCGGGGGTGTGGCCCCACAGCGTCGTACCGACGACGTCGACGCCCGCGGCCCAGGCGCGCTCCGCCTCGGCGACGGTCGAGATGTCGGCCATGATGGTCGCCGCGCCGAGCGCCCGGATCTCCTGGACGAGGTCCGTGAGCCGGGCGGACTCGGGCTGGTACTGCACCGAGGCGTCGAACGCGACGATGGAGGCGCCGGCGCGCACGATCTCCGCCGAGTCCCCCGGCGACGGCGTGATCTTCGGCCGCCCCTCGGCCGTCACCTTCTTGATGCCGATGATCGGCAGCTCGGTCACGGCCCGCGCGGCGCGGATGTTGTCGCCCCCGTCGATGCGCAGCCCGACCGCGCCGCCGAGCTCCGCCGACCGGGCCAGGGCGGCGATGTGCACCGGATGATCCATCGGTTCACCGGGATTCGCCTGGCAGGAGACCACCAGGCCGCCGCGGATGGCGTCGAGCGCCCGCATGTCCGTCCTCACTTCAGCGACCCCGCGATGGCGCCGCTGATGAACAACCGCTGGGTGAACACGTAGAGCAGGATCAGCGGCGCCGCCACGATGAGCGTGGCCGCGGCGAGCAGCTCCCACTGGTTGTTGCCGTACTCGCCGTAGAACGTGAACAGGCCCAGGGAGATCGTCCGCAGCTCCGGCGAGGCGAGATAGATCGTGGCGCCGATGATGTCGTTCCAGACGCCGATCACCTGCAGGATGAACACGGCGCCGAGCACCGGCTTGCACAGCGGGAAGACGAACGTCCAGACGAAGCGGAAATACCCGCACCCGTCCATGGCCGCGGCCTCGTCCAGTTCCCTGGGCAGCGACCGCAGGTACCCCATGACGAGCAGCGGGCCGACACCGAGGCCGGCGGTCATGAGCAGCATGTAGCCCAGACGGGTGTCGTACAGGCCAAGCTGCAGCACGAGCTGGAACTGGGCCACGATCGCGTTGGGCAGGAACAGCGAGATCACGAACAGCACCCGCAGCGACCGCGACCAGCGCACGTAGTTGCGGGCCACCGGGAACGCGATGAGCACGGACAGCACCGTGCTCACGGCGGCGCACACCAGCGCGTAGAGGACGCTGTTGGCGACCAGCGCGCCGAAGTTTCCCTGGGTCCACGCGTCCACGAAGTTGCCGAGGGCCAGGCTCTCGGTCAGGCCGACGGGGTCGGCGCTGAACTCGCCGGGCCGCTTCAACGCCGTGTTCAGCAGGAACAGCAGGGGCAGGACGTACAGTGCGACGACCGCCAGCGCGATCAGGTAGTTGATCAGCCGCCACGGCGACCACTGGCGCGGCCGCCGCCGCTGCTCGTCCGCGGGCCACGGCTGGAGCCGGCCGGCGGACGGGGCGTCATGGAGCACGGTCATAGCTGGGTCTCCCGCCTCCGCAGGTAGGTGAGCAGGACCAGGGCGATCACCGCGACGAGCACGAACTGGATCATCGAGACCGCGGCGGCGTAGCCCTGCTCGGACGTGCCGAAGCCGATCGAGAAGACCTTCAGCGCCAGGACCGAGGTCGTGGGCCGGTCACCCGTGAGCACGTAGATGATCTGGTACGTCTGCAGTGAGCCGACGATCGAGATGACCATGTTCGCCGTGATGGCCGGAGCCACCATGGGGATCGTCACGTGCCGCAGCCGGTGCCACGCGTTCGCGCCGTCGACCCTGGCCGCCTCGTACAGGTCGGCGGGCACCGCCATCAGGCCGGCATGGTAGATCATCATCGTCGTGCCGATGGCGGCCCAGATCTGCACGAAGATGATCAGCGTGAAGGCCAGCTTCGGATCACCGAGGAATGACGAGCTGGACCCGAACGACGACCACAGGCTCGCGGCCGGGCCGCCCGTCGGGTTGAAGACCAGCGACCAGATGAGCCCGACGATCGTGACGCCGAGCACCACGGGCATGAACACGATCGACCGGTACAGCGCGGCGCCGCGCAGCCGCCCGCTGAGCAGAACGGCGAGCAGCAGCGCCAGCGCGTTCAGAATGACCGTGACGGACAGCGCGAACACCAGCGTGCGGTTGATGACGTCGAGGTTCGCAGCCACGGCGCCCGCGGAGAAGAACCGGCGATAGTTGTCCAGCCCCACCCAGTGCCACGGCACGTTGGGCATGCCGGAGATGTCGGTGAACGACATCCCGACCACCGCGATCGCCGGCACGAGGGCGAACGTCAGGAAGAGCGCCAGCCCGGGCGCGATGCCGAGCCACGGGCCGGCTCGTCCCGCTCTCGACGAGGCGAACGGGTTCACGGCAGCGAGTCCAGTCCCACCTGCCAGTCCGCCTGCATCTTCTCCGTCAGGGCGGCCATGTCGGTCTCGGTGCCGATCGGCGCGACGTTGTCGAACGCGAACGGGTGGACGGCCAGCGGTCCCGCGTACTGGTTGCCGTGGAAGACCTGGTCCCACGACGGCGTGAAGCCGCCGGCCGGCAGGTACTGCTGGACCTCCTGCAGGACCGGCCCCAGCTCGATGTCGGGCTGCGCCGGGCCGAAGCCGGCCTCGACGACGAAGTCCTCGTAGACCTCCGGGTCGGAGTACAGCGCCAGCCACTCCCGGGCGAGCTCCTGGTTGTCCGAACTGGTCGGGATGGACAGGCTGAACTCGAGCTTGCCGGCGATGTACTGGTTGTCGTCGGCGCTGTCGCCACCGGGCAGCGGGAAGTAGCCGAACTCCAGGTCGGGAGCTGCCTCCTGGATCGCGGGGATGCTCCACGAGCCGTCGGGCAGCATGGCCGCCTCGCCGGCGGCGAACCGGGCGGGGACCGTCGCGTAGTCGATGCCCTCCCAGTGGTCCAGCGTGTGGTCGAAGATGGTCTGCAGCCGTTCCATGACGGTGACCGCCTCGGGGTCGGTCAGCGCGGCGTCGCCCTCCCAGAGACCACGGTCCAGCTCCTCGGTGTCGGGGTACAGCGACTGCACCAGCCCGTACATCGGGATGCCGGCGGGCCAGGCGTCCTTGCCGCCCATGATGAGGGCGGGCACGCCGGCGCCTTCCAGCACCTCGATGACGTTCTGGAACTCGGCCCAGGTGCGCGGCACCTCGAGTCCGTGCTCGGCGAAGATCGCCTTGTTGTAGAACACGCCGGTGACCAGGCTGGTGCCGGTCGGCACGGCGTACGACCGGCCTTCGTACTCGTAGGCCTCCATGATCTCCGGCGAGAAGTTGCCGAGGAACTCCTCGTCGCTCAGGTCGACCCAGTTCCCCGCCTGCAGTCCTTTGACCCAGTCGCTCTCCTGCTGGCCCTCGACCCAGTCGGGTAGCAGCCGCGTCCCGCCGGAGGTGGAGCCCTCGGTGATGTCGACGTCCTCGGCCATCAGCCGCGTGTTGCGGACGGTGAAGAAGTCCACGCCGGCGGCGGTGGTCAGCTCGACCCGCACGCCCGGGTTCTGCTCCTCGAACAGCTGGTTGATCTTCTCGAAGGCGCTGTCGGTCGGCGGGTTCGCGTGCACGAAGATGCGCAGGACGGTCTCGTCGGCGTCGTCGCTGGACGACTCGTCCGACCCGCACGCGCCGGCCGTCAACGCCGTCGCGACCGCGATGGCGCTCCAGACGGCGACCACACGTGGACTTCTCATGGTGCCCCTCCGATGTCGGTGGATGGCTGGCGGCCACGGGTCGCCAGGAGGACGGAGATCTCGACGCGGCGCGGCATCGTCCGATTCGCCGGCTGCGTGAAAGAGGTATAGCCCAATTATTCTGGGACCGTCAATAGCCGAGGTCGAGCATTGACGGGTGCGACGAGCACGGCTAGCTTTGGGCTAAACCACTTCGCCGGGAGCCGACCATGACCGACGCGCGCAACGCCGACCACAAGTCGGGCCGGGTCCGCTCCCACCTCGAGCGACTGATCGACGACGGGCTACAGCCCCACGACAAGCTGCCCACCGAGCGGCAGCTCGCCGACGAGCTGGGGGTCAGCCGGATGACCGTCCGGCACGCCCTCAACGCGCTCGAGGCGGATCGGCGCGTCTATCGCGTGCACGGTTCGGGGACCTTCGTCGCCGAACCCACCATCGACAAGACGATCCGCCTCACCTCGTTCACCGAGGACATGATCGAGCGAGGCATGAAGCCCGGCACGCGGGTGATCGACGTCGGCACGGAGTACGCCGGTGCCACCGTCGGCAGCAAGCTCAACCTGAGCCCCGCGGCGACGGTCGTCCGCATCCGGCGCGTGCGGCTGGCCGACGGTGCGCCGGTGTGCCTCGAGACCGTCCACCTGGACGCCGCCCGGGTGGAGGGCCTGCTCGACCGGGAGCTCTCCGGGTCGCTGTACGAGCTCCTCGCCAGCCACTACGGCACGATCGTCAGCAAGGCCGAACAACGCATCGCCGCCACGGTCCTCGAGCCGGGCGACGCCGAACTGCTCGACGTGGCGCCGTTCTCAGCGGCACTCGTCGTCGAGCGACGCACGACGGACCAGCACCTGCGGCCGGTCGAGTTCACGCGCTCGCTGTATCGCGCCGACCGGTACTCCTTCCTGATCGACATCGAACGCTGACCCGCCGCGGTCCCCCGCCAGTCACCAGTCTGATCGTTTCGCAGGAGGACACCCATGCCCACGACCCCCGTCACCGACGGCTCCGCCTCGCCGGTCAGCCGCCGGAACCTGCTCCGCACCGCCACGGTCGGCACGGGCGCCATCGCCGCCGGCGCGGTGCTGGCGCAGCCCGCCGAGGCCGCCGCTCGCCGTCGCGTGTTCGCCGCCTCGTGGGAGGACGTCAAGTCCCACGGCGCCGCCGGCGACGGCGTCACCGACGATCTCGCGGCCATCATGGCCGCCATCACCAGCGTCGACGCCGGCGGCGGCGGTGTCGTGTTCTTCCCGCCGGGCGTCTACCGCATCACCGGCCCGCTCCAGCTGGGCGACGGCAGCGACTCCGCCGTGTCGACCAAGCACCACCGGATCACGCTGCAGGGCAGCGGCCGGGGCGGTTCGCCGTCGCTGAACTTCGTCCAGAACACCGGCGCCACCGAGATCGTCTACGACGGTCCGGCGAACGCGTCCGCCGCGGCGCTCAGCCTCGAGGGGCCGCTGCACAGCATCGCCGTCTCCGACCTCGTCGTGAACGCCAACGCGAAGGCCGGCTACGCCGTCCGCGTCAACCACGTCACCGACTCGCTGTTCACCAACGTCATGGCCCGTGCGGCCACCGTCGCCGGCTGGATCCTCACCTCGCGCAACGGGTTCCCGCCCGGCTGCGTCTACGGCTGCGGCAACAACACGCTGTTGCAGTGCTGGGCCTACGACCCCGAGCCGAACGCCCACGGCATGGTCATGACGTCCGGGGTGACGGAATCGATCACCCTCACCGGCAACCCCGACGCCGCCAACAACGACGTCATCGGCGGCGTGTACTTCTACGGCGGCGGCGCCGGCACGGCCGGCTTCTACGTCCACGGCGCGGACAACAACACCGTCTACGGCGCCCAGGCCATTCCCAGCGGCGGCCGCACCGGCGGCAACTCGGTCTACTTCCAGCCGTGGTCGGGAGATCCGCGCTTCCCCCTCGAGAACGTGTTCCAGAACATCGGCATGAGCCAGCCCGTCGGGGGCACGTCCGGCACGTTCGGGAACATCTTCGTCACCTTCCAGGAGGGCGACGGCGCACCCGTCCCGATCATGCCGAGCATCACGGCGCTCTCACACCGCGGCGTCCAGGCGGCCTACGGCAAGCGCGTCTACCGCAGCCGAGACATCCAGACGGCGGCGCTGTCCGCCGCCGCGTCAGTCACCACCACGTCCTTCAGCGACGTCGCCGGCTTGGTCGTCGCACTGGCGGGTGCGATCTCCGGCTCGTCGAAGCTGCGGGTCACCTTCAGCGGCGTCGTCGAGAAGACGGGGTCCGGCACCGGTGAGCTCGCGCTGGCCCTCGACGGCACCGTCGCCGGGCACACCCTCCAGCAGGCGGCCGGCGGGAGCGGCCGGCAGAACGCCAGCGTCACGGCGGTCTTCGACGCGGCGAGCGCGAGCCCGACCCTCGCGGTCCGCGCCCGATCGAGCGACGGCACGGCGGTGACCGTCCACTCCGGGTCGATCCTGGTGGAGGAGCTCTACTAGCCGCACGGTCCGCGGCAGGCCGGTCCGCCGGTTGATGACAGAGGCGGCCGGGGCCGGCGCGTCCGTACAACAGCCTCTACGTCCTCCGACCAGGGAACCGTGGCGGCGCGCTACGACGAGCGCACGCTGTCGAACACGAAGCTCACCTATCTGTACGATCCCGGCTCGCGGCCGGTGACGTTCGAGGTCGACGGCTACCGCTTCGGCCTCGCGCTGGGCATGGACGCGCACTTCCCCGAGCTGTTCGCGTCGTACATGCGGCTCGTCGTCAACGGCGTGCTGGTGTCGTACGAGACGGGTGGTGTCCCCGGCCGCGAGACGGTGGCGACCGAGGTCCGCGAGGACGCCATCGGCCCGGTCGTCACGGTGCCGCGGTCAGCCGGACGGCGCCCGCCGGGACGACCGGCCCGAAGCGCGGCAGGTTCAGCCCGACGGCGGCGTCGTGCTCGGGTGCGGTGAGCGCCGTCATGGCGTCGGACACGAAGACGACGTCATAGCCGAGGTCGGACGCGGCGCGGGCGGTGGACTCGACGCCCAGGTTCGTCGCGATGCCGCCGAAGACGAGCGTGCTCACGCCCAGCTCGCGCAGCCGCTCGTGCAGCCCGGTGCCGTAGAAGCCGCCGATGGACCGCTTCACCACGACGACGTCGCCATCGGACACCAGCCCGGCGACCAGGTCGCTGCCGGGCGGCTGCTCGTCGACGTTCGGCCGCTCGACCCGGATGAGGACGACGGCCGCGCCGGCCGCACGGAACTCGCCGGCCAGCCGGTGCGCCGTCGCGACGACGTCCGCGCCGCTGCGGGGTGCGAGCGGCAGCCCCACGATGCGGTCCATGAGGTCGACGAGGACGAGGGCGGTGGTCGACGGGTCCAGCTCCAGCGCATCCGGCACACGGCCAACCTACCGGGGCGGCTCGATCGCTAGCCGGACGTCTCGTCGCGCTCGCTCCTTCCGGCGAGCTGCTGTCGTTGCCATTCGTACACGGCGGGCAGCCAGTCCTTGCCGAAGGTGGCCGACGGGCCGATGCGCGGGTCGTCGGGAGCACGGCCATCACGCAAGGCATGCACGTACGCCCGATCCTGGTCGATCCTCGCGCGTACCTGATCAGCTCCGCCGACGGACCCGTGACCGGGGATGAGCACGTCGACGTCGTCCGCCACGGACTCGAGCATCCGCAGTCCGACGAGGTAGTCCTCGATCGGGTGCGCGGCGCCCAGGTCCGGGAACGGCATCAGGATGTCAGACAGCATGTCCCCGGCGACGAGGACGCCGCGGTCCTCGATCAACAGCGCCGCGTGGCCCTGGGCATGCGCCGGATGCTCGATGATCCGGACTCGCGGGCCGTCCCACGGAAGCTCTGTCGTGTCGGCATGCAGCCCGGTGATGAGGCCGAACAACTCCAGCGGTATCTCCTCGGCGATCTCCGGCGGCAACTCCTCGGCGACGCGGGCCTTCCACTCCGCGTCCGCGAGCAGATCGCGCATGACGGCCGCGCAGCGCGCCGTACCGTAGCGGGGCGCCTCACCGAAGTCGGCGTGCCAGAGCACGTGATCCCAATCGGGATGGGTCGCGAACCCTGCCACGACGGGCTGTCCTGCCTTGGACACGTCGTGGGCGAGGCACGCCATCTCGTCGCCCGTGATTCCGGGGTCGATGAGCAACACGCCGTCCCGGCCGCGCACGACGACGGCGTTGTTCTGGAGTAGCTCGCTCTGGTGGACCAGCACACCCTCTGCGATCTGCCTCAGCACGGTGCCCCCTTCCGCTTGTGAGTTGCAATCGCTTGGCGAGACCGTAGTACCGAGTGGTAGTAGATTGCAAGCACTATGGGTGACGCTTCTGAGCCTCGGTCGGGGTGCCCGATCAACGCCGCCGTCGAGGTGTTCGGCGACCGCTGGAGCCTGCTCATCCTCCGCGACATCATCTTCGGAGGCCGCCGCTACTTCCGGGAGCTGCAGGCCAACTCCATGGAGGGGATCGCCTCGAACATCCTCGCCGACCGGCTCAAGCGACTCGTCGATGCGGGGCTGCTCACCCGCGAGGACGCGCGACCCGGCCAGCGGGCGCGCTACAGCCTGACCGAACCCGCGATTCAGCTCGTGCCCGTGTTCGCTCAGCTCGGCAGCTGGGGCATACGCCATCGGCCCGCGGACGCCGAGCTGCGCGCCGGCGCCGAGCTGCTCGAACAGGGCGGCCCCACACTCTGGCAGGAGATGATGGACGAGCTGCGCCGCGCGCACCTCGGCTCAGACATCTCACCTCGGTCACCGGAACGCGCGCGAGACGCCTGACCCGCGGCTCCCCTGCCGGCCGCCTTGGCATGCCTCACCGTCGCGCCGTATCGGACATATCGGACGCGGTGACGACGGCCAGCCTTGCCAAGGCGCGAACTGCACCCGCGCTCTGACGCGAAGGCGTCGGGCCTGAACCGGTCGGAGTTCGTCGAGCGGGCCGTGAGGAACGAGCACTATCGCCGACTGCTCGATCAGGTCGAGGGCCCGTCGTGGACGCCGGAGGACGACGCGCTGGCGCGCAACGTGCTCCGCATGCAGGCTGAGGCGTGAACCCCGGCGAGCTGTGGAGCCTGGAAGACGGCAACACCCGCTTGGTCCTGTCGCATCCGACCTACAACGCCTCCAAGGCGAACCTGGTCGTCACGTGTCCGGTCGTCCGCGAGCCCCGGTCGTTCCAGCCGTTCGCCGTCCCGATCAGCAACGGCCATGTGCTCGCCGACCGGCTCATGACCCACCCCCGGCACTGGCTGATCGAACAGCGCGGCGAGCTGACCGATGCCGAGCTCGCGGCAGTGCACGAGCACCTGTCGTTCCTGCTCGACCTCTGACGATGCCACCGTCCCAGGCACGGGTCGTGGAGTTGCACCCGCCACTGGGGCGTGCGCAATATATTGCATGCCCGTCCCCCAGGATGCTCAGTCGATCGGCCGGCGTCTCCTTCGCGATGACGTCTACCACCGGCTCCGCGATGCCATCGTCGACGGCACCCTGGTTCCCGGCGAGCAGCTGCGCGACGCCGAGCTGGCGGCCTGGCTCGGGGTCAGCCGGACGCCGATCCGTGAAGCACTGTTGCGCCTCGGGGAGGCGGGCCTGGTCTCGGCGCTGCCGGGGCGCTCCACCACAGTGAGCTCCCTGGACGCGCGCGATATCCGGGATGCACGAGACGTCGTCGCGGCCATGCACCAACTGGCCGTCCGCGAAGCCGTCGGCCACCTCACCGATGCCGACATCGAGGCGATGCGCGAGGCCAACGCCCGATTCCGCGCCGCGATCGAGGACGGCGACATCGAAGCGGCGCTGCGCGCGGACGACGACCTGCACAACGTCCCCGTGGCGGTGGCGTCGAACCGGGCGCTGACGACTGTTCTCGACCAGTTCACCCCCGTACTCCGGCGGGCCGAGCGCCTTCGGTTCTCGTCGCTGGACGGACAGGCTTCGGTGGCGCGGCACGACGAACTCATCCGGCTGTGCGAGCTCGGCGACGCAGAGCGCGCCGCCGAGCTCGCCTTCGGCACCTGGAACACCTTGTCGGCCGTCAGCGAGGAGTGACCGCGAGGCTCGTCCCGCACGGTCTCTATCATCGATATACTGAGGTCTATCAGAGCGATACAGTGCGCGGGCTCGGCATCACACCGCGGTGACCCGCGTGCGCTCACGCGATCGCCCCGCACTCCTGACGAACGACCCCAGGGGTGACCCGTGACGTCTATGGACCTCTCCGGCGAGACGAGGCCCGCTTCCCGTGGCATCGCCGGCGCGCTGATGGCGCTGACACCCGACATCGGCCCCAACAAGTCCGACTGGCCGGGTCTGACGACCTACCGATTCGAACGCCCGCAGCCGGCTCAACGGGGTGAGGTGCATTCGTTGTCGCTGTGCTACGTCGTCCAGGGGCGAAAGCGATGGATCATCGACGGTTCCGAGTACATCTGCGAGCCCTCCGACTATCTGCTGTTCGCGCGCGGGATGAGGTTCGAGTCCGAGATCCTCGAGGCGACCGCCGACCGGCCGTACCTGTCGTTGGTGCTCCAGGTCGACCCCGCCGTCGTGGGTTCCGTGTCGGTCGACCTGGCCGATCGGCGGGCGATGCCCCCGCGACCCACGCGGGGACGAGCCGCAGCGGCGGCCGCTCGTGTCTCGCCTGCGGATCAGGAACTCGAGGGCGCGATCCTCCGCTTCCTGCGGGCACTGGCCACCGCCTCCGACCGTAAGGTGCTCGCTCCCTTGTATCTCCGCGAGGCCGTGTACCGGTTGATGCGAGCCGAGCAGGTGTCCCGGCTGCTGCACGCGGCCGTCGTCGAGCAGGAGAGCACGCCGGTGTCCGAAGTCATCCGGTATGTGCGCGAGCACTTGTCCGAACCGCTCACGGTGGCCGCCCTGGCGCGGCACGCGAGGATGAGTTCGTCGACTCTGACGGCAAAGTTCACCGAAGCCACCGGCATGGGACCGTATCAATTCGTGAAGCGAATGCGACTGGACCGCGCCGGCGCATTGCTGATGCAGGGCAACCTGAATGTGAGCGAGGTGGCACGCCGCGTCGGTTACGTCAGCCTGTCGCATTTCATCAACGAGTTCAAGCGTCATTTCGGTACCACACCACGCCACTATGCGGCGGCGCAGCGCGACACCGTGGCCATGCGGGTGGACCAGGCCACCGCACAGCCGTCATGACCGTCGCCCGATCGAAATCGGCAACTTTCTCGGTCGAATATGGCTAGGCACGGTTCCGCTCCAGTTCTTACCGTGGGCGTTGATCCGGTGTCGCCTGGGGCCCTACTCGGGCAGCGAAAGTCGTGTGCATTCAGGCTTGCGGCCTGATTGCCAGAATGGAGTCGCGAAAAGATGACGATGAAAGCTGTGATCGTCCCTGAGGTGAAGGCCGCGTGGGAATTGCACGAGCGTCCCGTCCCCGAGCCCGGTCCGAAGGAGGTCCTGGTGCGCATCCACGCGTGCGCGATCTGCGGGACGGACCTCTGGCTGGCGCACGGAGTCCTGTCCTTTCGAGAGTTTCCTCTGCTCATGGGCCATGAGGGCGTCGGCGAGGTCGTGGCCGTCGGCGCGGGTGTCACCGAGCGCAAGGTCGGCGACCGTGTCGGGATGCCGATGATGCAGAAGCGGTGCGGGGCGTGCGCCTTCTGCCGCGAGGAGCACCCGAACAGCTTCGTCACCGCCGGCAATTGCGCCAACCCGACGTTGACCGGCGTGAACGTCGATGGCGCGTTCGCCGAGTACCTGGCCACCGACGTCGGCGGGACGGTGCTCCTGCCGGACGGCCTCTCGTACGAGGACGCCGCGCCGACGCTCTGCGCCGGCTACACCGTGTGGGCGGGTATCCGGCGGGCCGACGCCCGGCCGGGCGCGCGGGTGGCGGTGGTGGGCCTCGGTGGCATCGGCCACTTCGCCGTGCAGTTCGCGAAGGCCGTCGGCTACCACGTCATCGTCGTGACCAGGACGCCCGACAAGCACGAACTCGCTCGCGAGCTCGGCGCCGACGACGTCGTCGCCGACGGCGCGGCGCTCGAGGAGATCGGTGGCGCCGACGTGATCCTGCACACCAGCAGCTCCCACGCGGCCGTCATCGACGCCATGACGGGCCTGCGTCCGTGGGGCAAGGTCGTGCTCATGGGCATCGGGCTCGACGACCTCGCGATCCCGGCGCTCTCACTCACCACGCACAGCCACCAGATCATCGGATCGGCACACAACGGCCTCGAGTACCTGTCCGAAGCCCTGGACATCGTCGCAAGCGGCCGGGTCAAGCCGATGACCGAGCTCTTCGCCGTCGAGCAAGCCAACGACGCCTACGAGAAGGCCGCGGCCGGAGAGGTCCGGTTCAAGGCCGTCGTCACGTTCGGTCTCGATTCCTGACGCATCGGGCGCAGCGCTCGCGTCGCCTCGAACGGCACCGATCGGAGGCCAACCGGCCCGGCTGGCCTCCGATCGTTCGAGCACCGTCACCGGCAACGCGCTGCTATAACGGAGCTATAGCCGCGGGTAGATTGCGGGTCATGGACACGCGTCAGCGCATCATCGAGGCGACCGCCGAGCTTCTTCGGTCCGCCCAGCCAGGCGGAGTGTCCACCCGCGACATCTGCCGAGCCGCGGGCATCACACCACCGACGCTGTATCACCACTTCGGCGACAAGGAAGGGCTCTACGACGCCGTCGCCGCCTACGGGTTCGACACCTACCTGAACGGCCGGCGGTCGCTCTCGCACTCCGCCGATCCCGTCGAGATCCTGATCTTCGCCTGGGACGCGCACATCGAGTTCGGCCTGACACACCCGTCTCTCTACACGCTCATGTTCGGCAGTGGCCGCACCGACGCCGACACCCCCGCGGCGCTGAGGTCACGGTCGATCTTCACCGACATCCTGGCCCGAGTGGCCCGAGCCGGCCGTCTGCGCATCGACATCGACCAGGCGACACTGGTCCTGGAGGCCGCCGTGGTCGGAACCACGCTGCAGGCGATCCGCAGCGGACACGACCCAGCGGTCGCCGCCCACCTCCGTACGACCGTGCTCGCCTCCCTCGTCACGGGCATCGCCGGCGACAACGTCGACGCCACGCTGACCAGCGCGGCCAGTCAGCTTGCCGCCAGCTTGGACGAGGCCGACGGGTCCGTCCTCAAGCCTGTCGAGATGGCGCTGCTGAAGGAGTGGCTGCGCCTTCTCGCCACCGCGACCGTCGACCCGCGCGTCAGATCCGTTGCGCGGGAATCCACCTGAAGCATGGCGCCGACGACGCTCACGACCGGCGCGCGAAGCGACCTTCGCGGGCCCCGCGTGGAGCGAAGGAGCGACTGAAGGACTGCCCGGAGCGGACGAGTTGCCGAGCCGGCTGTAGCCGCGTCGACTCATATCCGCGAAGTGCCGCAGGAACGCCGATCGCCGCCGGGTGCCCGGGTTGCGCCGTGAAGAGGTCGCCACCCTCGTCGGTGTCTCCACCGACTACTACGTGCGCCTCGAGCAGGGGCGAGGGGGCCGCCCCAGCGAACAGCTCCTCGATGCCATCGCACGGGCGCTCCTCCTCGATCGCACCCAACGAGTCCACCTGTACGACCTCGCACGGCATCGTCCACGGCGCGGCCGTCGCCTACCGCCGGAGCGCATGCCGGAACCGACACGCGACTTCCTCGGCACCCTCGTCGTTCCGGCGCTGGTGATGACCCGGACGATGCAGGTCATCGGCTGGAACCCACTGGCGGCCGCCGTGTTCGCCGACTACGGCGCGCTACCCGAGCAGGAGCGCACTCCGCTCGTCTGCTGTTCCTCGATGAGGACGTCGCCGCCCGCCACCGCGACTGGGAGGCCTCGGCCCGTGGCACGGTCGGCATCCTGAGAATGACCGCCGGCGAAGAGCCGGACAATCCCCAGCTGGCCGCCTTGGTCGGCGAGCTTGCCGTTCGGAGCGAGAAGTTCAGGCACCTGTGGGCAGAGCACCACGTCTTCGAGAAGTCGACCGGTACCAATCTCATGAGACATCCCGAGGTGGGCGACATCGACCTCACCTACGTCGCCTGGACAACCCCCGCCGCCGCGCGGCAAATGCTGGTCACCTACATGCCGCAGGATTCGGCCTCGGCTGAGGCGCTGCAGATCCTGGGATCGATGACGGCTTCGTACCCGTCGGGAGAAGTCGATCACCGCAACGCCAGAAGGCGGCCATGACCGCAGGGGTGTTGACGCTGACGCCAACTGTTGGCGCTGGTGTCAACACACCCGGACCGTACTCGCCCACCCTCGGCCCACGTGCCGGCGGTCAGCCCGCTCCGGCCCGGGACCACGGCGACGGCGCCGCGGTCGACCAAGTCAGCTGAGTGGGCCCCGGAACGAGGTGCGATCGGGCTGATGTCCGACAAGCGGCTGCAGCTCATGCCAATGAGATCAAGGCTCCATTCAGTTCACGTCGAGATTCATCCCATGCTTCCCTATTGACACCCGCAGCCAGGGATCGGTAACGTAAATGCAACGGAGTTAATACGTATTAGATGCGTTGGCTTGTCGCTCGGACAAGCCGGCTGAACCCGCGGCGCAGCTCGCGCCGCGATTGGATTTCGATAGACCTTTCTCGTATCGCGCTTTGTCATCGGGACGCATCCTGGAGGTAGCGCCATGCATCGAAGCTCGAGTTCCCGTAGTGCGATTTCGCGGCGCCGGTTCGTGCAAGCGGGCGGAGCCCTGGCCGCTACCCCACTTCTGGGTGGAGCCGTGACTCGAACGGCCGCGGCGACGCGGGTGACTCGGCCATCGGATGCGCCTGTCGTGGTTCATGAGCTGTTCGCTGACGACCTGCGTTTGGCGACCAGCTCCGGTTTCGAGCGGGTCGTCATCCCAGCGACCAGGCTGGACCATCCGGTCGTCGAACCCGAGAACGGCCGACCCTGGGAGGCGAACGGCACATACCTCTACGGCACGGTCCTCCCGGACGAGGACGGCGGCGGTTACCGCATGTGGTACAACCAGAATGGCATGCTTTATGCGACGTCCGAGGACGGCATCCACTGGCACAAGCCGGCGCTCGGGCGGTATGTCATTGACGGGCAGGACACCAACTACGTCTTTCGACGTTCGCCGTTCACGCTCAATTCCGTGCTTTACGAGCCGGACGATCCCGATCCGAGTCGGGCCTATAAGTGCTTGTTCTCCACTGGTCAGCGCAACTTCGGCGTCGCGTTCTCCCCTGACGGGTTCTCCTGGTCGGAGCCCGATGGCAATCCGCGGCTTGCTTTCGGCTCCGAGGTCGGAAATGTGGTGCGAGATCCGCTGACCGGCGAGTACCTCGGTTACCTGCGGAGGCAACTGCCGAGGCTCGAGGTGGACGGGTTGGAGGGACGACGCCGTGTCGGCCTGTCGACCAGCACCGACTTCCTGGCCTGGTCCCCACTCCAGGCCATGATCAACCCGGACCAGATCGACGACGCGTGGGCCACCGAGGACTGGCACCGCGGTGAGTTCTACGGCATGGCTGGAGCGCCGTACGGTTCGCAGTACATCGGCCTGTTGCCCGTCTTCCGGGTGACCGACATCTACCGGCCTCCCGCACCCGGCCAGTCACCTTACGAGGGCCCCATCCACTGCGAGTTCATCAGCAGCCGCGACGGGCGCACCTGGCAACGCTGCTCCGACCGGTCACCGGTCATCCCCAACGGGCCAGCCGGCAGCTACGACGCCGGCGCCATCATGAACGTGGCCAACACTCCGGTTCTCGTCGGCGACGAGATCTGGTGGTACTACACCGCCATCAACACCACTCACGGCGGCACCCGGCCACCGAAGAACATCACCATCGGGCGTGCTGCTTGGCGACGCGATCGCATGGTCGGACTGCGATGCGGTGCCGGAAACGCGACCCTGGAGACAACCGACATCGTGCTCGGCGAGAACAGCGGACCCGCTCGGCTCTTCGTCAACGCCGACGTGACCGGCGGCGCCCTGAGGGTCGAGCTGTGCCAGCCGAACGGTCGGCCGCTGCCCGGCTACGTCGGCGCCCGTCTACGCGGAGACAGCCTGCGCCACGAGGTCGTCTGGCCCAACGGGGAAAGGCGTCTTCCAGACGATGTCCCCTTCCGAATCCGATTCCGCGGCGCCAGGGCGACCCTGTTCAGCTACGTGGTCGAGGCCTGAATTCCTGAGGGCGCGGCGGAGGAAGCACCGTGATCGAAGAGGTCGCACCGGAGTACCGCGCGGTGCAGCGACGGCTGGCGCGAGGCTGGAACACGTGGGACACCCGCAGTCTGCTGAGCCAGGTACGGTTGCCCGACGCGGTGTTGGTCAGCCTCGGCCTGAAGGAGTACTACCGCGGTACCACGTTGCGGCACGTGCAGCTGGGCCGTCGCGAGGAGGACGCGGAGACCGTCACCCTGGGACCGCATGCGGTCGACGGCAGTTACACCGAACTGACCGTCGAATGGCGCGGCGTCACCCTGCGGGTCCGCTCCGCGCACGCGGGCGATGATCTGGTGCTGCTGGTCGAGCCACTGACGAATCAGCCGAAGAGCGCCTGCCTCACCGTGGCGGTGGCGTACGCATGGAACGCGCCCGGGGCCGTCCGCCGCGAGGGAGACTCCGTCGTAGCCGAGTCCGCGGCCGGCGCGACGCCGGTGTTCGCCACCGCACCCTCGGTCACCGATCCGTACACCGACGTGGACACTCCACACCTGGTGCTGGAGTTGACCGGACCGGTCGGAATCAGCACCGGCCGGCGCCGGCCGATGGCCGAGATCGAGTCGATCATCGTCGGGCAGCTGACCCGGCTGGAGCGCGCGACCTCCGCCGACGTGCACCGCGCGATCATCCGCGACGCGATCGCGTGGAACACGATCTACGAACCGGCGGGCGCGCGGGTGGTCACCACGGTGAGCCGGCTGTGGAATGTCGGCAAGCGCGGTGGATTCGCGTTGTTCTGCTGGGACGCCTTCTTCGGGGCGCTCCTGGCGGGCACGGTATCGGCGGACCTGGCGTACGCGAACGCCATGGAGATGCTCGCCGAAGCCACGCCAGAGGGCTTCGTCCCGAACGTCGCGCAGGGCACGGGCCGCAAGACCTTCGACGGGTCACAGCCACCGGTGGGCGCGCTGGCGTGCTGGGAGCTCTACCGTGCGCACGGCGACGCGTGGTTCCTGCGGGCGGCGTTCCCACGGCTGCTGGCCTGGAACCGGTGGTGGTGGCGCGTACGGCGTAGCGGTGAGCTGCTCGCGCTCGGGTCGACCAGCTTCGTCCCCGACGTACCGTCGCCGCAGGACGTCCCGCGTATCCACCAGCACTTCGGCGCCACCTGCGAGAGCGGCTGCGATGACCACCCGGTCTTCGCCGACGTGCCCTTCGACGCGGCGAGCAGCCTGCTCCGTGCTCACGACATCGGCCTGAACAGCGAATACATCCTGGACTGTGAGCTACTGGCCAAAATGGCCGCCGAGTTGGGCGCCGAACCGGAGCGTCGAGAGCTGGAGGACCGGCGTGCGGCTGTGACGACGGCTGTCCGTGACCGGCTCTGGGATGACGGCGACCGGATCTTCCGCAGCCATTTCAGCGACACCGGACGACCGACGGCGTACTTGTCGCCGATGAGCTTCTATCCGATGCTGGCCGGGATCGCCGGTCCGGATCAGATACGCGCGTTGATGGCGCACCTGCGCGATCCGGAGGAGTTCGGCGGGCAGTGGGCGGTGCCCGTCACCCCGCGCAATGACGGCCGGGACGTGCAGGGCTACTGGGCGGGCCGAGTGTGGCCGCCGGTGAACCTGCTGGTCTATCTGGGCCTGTTGCGATCGGGCCGGACCGAGGACCGGCAGTGGCTGGCTGAGCGCAGCGCGGCGCTCGTGGTCCGTGAGTGGGAGCTGCACAGGCATGTGCACGAGAACTACTCCGCCGTCACCGGCAACGGGTGCGACTTCCCTGACAGCGAGCCCTTCTACTCCTGGGGAGCGCTGCTGAGCCTCATACCGCTGATCGAGGACGGACGGGTCCCGTACTTCGCCGACTGGCGGTGACGCCGCGGCGTCGAGCATGATCGCGCGTGGTGTTCGACCAGGTCAGCGGAGTGGGCCCCCAGGGGATCGAACCCTGAACCCGCGGATTAAAAGGCCACATGACGTCGCCGTCTCCAGCTCTGACCAGCAACAATGGTTTCACAGACGCCTCCCGAAACGGCCTCCAGCAACACTAGCCACCAGGAGTTCGTGCCACGAACCATGCCACGCTCGGGTGCCTAGACACCGCCACGGCCCTGCTCACCAAGAAGGAGAAGCACCACCTGCACGCGCTGTGCGCGTCGACGAGCAGATCGAGGTCAAGGCTACCTGGTGGATCTAACGGCGCGTACTCACCGCCTACCGCGAAAATGACCGGAAGAACGGCCACGTACTGATGGTCAAGCTGATCGACACCGTTGCCATGCCATCCGCAGCGACCATCCACGGGGAAGTGCCTGTTGAGCAGGCTAGCGCCCATGGTGGCGGCGGCTTCGTGCCGACGAAGCCGCGTGGCCCACGTTTTTCCTGGTGGTTCGTGGACGGATGCGCATCACACACGGCGCGCATCGGCTACAACCGCACGGCGATACGTCGGCCCGCCTCCGGGCGGATCACACCGAATCGCGCCCTTGGCCGTAGTCTGTTGCGATTCGATCTCCTGTAAGAGATGGTTCTTGGGGCTCCAAGCGAAGACGTATCGGGAACCAGCCGACGGCCCAGCTCGCAGGGCTGGGCTTGTCGCACTAAAGGGGGACGTGGTGACGCTCGGTGACGCCGTGGCCAACACCGCGACGCGTACGCAGCACGCCATCCGGTTGCTTGTCCTTCTGCGCGTGTGCGGCGATCCCACTGGTGGGAGCGACCCGGTCGGGATGGTTCAGGTAATCCGGAGCGAACGACGCCTACAGGCGCTCGACTTCTGGTTGCGGAACCCCGACTACCTCGCTGACGAGCTCGTCACTGCGGTCGAAGACGGACATCTTGGGGATGACTACCTGAGGGTCGCCGAGAGGCTACTAACCGACCCGGAGCCGGCCTGGCATCACTATCCGATGCCGAAGTGGTTCTACGGCGCCTACGAGGAAGTCGACGACGCGTTCGCAATCCTGCAGGCGTACGGGCTGGGTCTCGTGCGTCGCCGCGGCGTGCCGCCGAAGCCGTTGCGCAACCAGTTCTTTCTCACCGGTCTAGGGGCCGAGAAAGCCGACGAGTTGGTCGAGGAAGATGTGCTGAGCTGGTATCCGAGGCAGGCGCAGCTGGTCCATCTGGTTGCCCGCGGCGACAGCGGCACCAGGCTCAAGGACAGGCAGTACGCGCAGGAACAGTACGCGACCGCCGTGTGGGGTACGACGATCGGATCGATCCGCGAGCAGGTCCTTCAGCGCCTCGTGCGACCGGACAGTCGCAACACGAGCTCTCGCAGCACCGATGTCACCGTGGAGCAGCAGTGAGCAGACTCGGAGCGGCAGTTGCCGCGGACTTGAAGATCGACTTGAGCCGGCTGGACGAGGTCGAGGCCGTCCTGGCCAAGCACCAGGTTTCAACCTCTGCGGCCCAGCCGACGCCGGCGCACTTGAGGTTCACGTCCTTGGCGTTCCACGGCACGAAGCTGCTGACCGGCGTGACCCGCGACGGAGTCAAGGTCGACCCTGAGCATCGAGAGGAGGTCCCGTTCACCTTCAGCTGGAATCTGACAACCGGCCTCCATGGCGTAGGCAGTGACGAGAACCTCCGCGGCAAGTCGAGCACGCTGCGGATCCTGATGTGGGCCCTGCGTGGGCGGTGCGACCTGAAGAACGAAGTCCGGTCGTGGATCGACCACGTCGAGGTCGGGCTGTCGATCGATGGGGTCGAGCATCGGGTTTCTTTCGACGTCGACCACGAGGACAACCATCGGCCAGTCGGCAACCTAATTCGGACAGGGCCCGCGGGTACGACGGTCATCGGCGCGTTCGACTCCGACGACGCCTTCGAGGACGTGATGGGCGCCGCGATGATGTCGGCGCTCCGGCTGCCAGCGATCGCGGCCACCCAAGAGGGCCGCCGCACCCAGCACGTATGGCCGACCTATGCGGGTGCGCTCCTCATCCGGGGGGACAACCTCGACCTCCTGCTCGGCGACCACCGGTTCGCCGGACTGCCGTCGCGGCTGTTGTCGATGTTCGTGGGCGCAGAGTGGGCTGCCCCGCGCGCGGAGGCGACGACGGCCGCCACAATCGCGAAGACTGAACTCGACGAGCTCCAGGAGACCGCGAAGCAGAACGTCTCGGCGCTTCAGGACGCGTACCAGCGGGCGCGGGATGCAGTCGCCACCGCGAAGGAGAAGCTGGAGCAAGCAGGCAAAAGCCGTTACGACCTGAATGCGATCAATCGCGCGGTCACCGAGCTAGCCGAGCTGGACAGCCAGACCGGCATCCTGAACCGGCGGTTGCTCGCAGCACGAGAGCGTTTCGCAGTTGCCAGTAGCCAGCTGGCCGCGGAAGAGGCACGGCGGGTGCAGCAAGTCGAGGACGCACACGCAGCGTTCTTCTTCCAGCAGTTGGCCCCGCACGTGTGTCCGCGCTGTTCCGCGCCGGTCACGGCCGAACGGAAGGCGGCCGAGGTCACACAGCATGAGTGCTCCGTCTGCACGTCCACGTTGGACCTCGCTGCGCAGACAGACCACGTCGTGGTTGCGACAACCGTCCCCGCTGCCGACCGTGCCGAGCTCATGCAAGAGATCCGCGGCGCGAACCTGACCGCGGACGAGCCGCCGGCCGTCCGGGAGTTCGGTGACGCGGCCGACGGAGACGACGAGTCGGTCGGTGACGTCGTGGACGTTGTGGAGGCGCTGAATCAAGCGCGGAACGAGGCCGAGCGCCGCGTCGGCGAACTCGAGAGGGAGTTAAGCGCACTCGATCAGCGCCGGGTGGAGGCGCGGCTTGTGCTCGAGCGCAACCGGGAGGCTATCGATGCGGCCGCGGCGCATCAGCAGGCCGAGTTGGAACTTGCCCGGGCCGAGGGCGCCGCGACCGCACTCGCACCGGACACATCGAGGGTCGGCCCAGATCAGGGGCGCATCGATGAGCTCAGCAATGACCTGATCGTCTTGAAGTCTGCCCAGAAGGTCACGACCCAGTGGGTCCGAGACGGCCAAAAGCAGTGGCTGGCCGACCTCGGCAAAGACATCACGACACTCGCCCGTGAGTTCGGGATCCCGAACCTCACGAGGGTGGAGCTGGGGGGCGGTGCGACGATGACGGTGCATCAGGGCGGGCAGACCAACCCGTACTCGGCATGCGAGCGAGGCGAGAAGCTGCGGCTGAAGCTTGCAACGGCCATCGCGCTAATCAAGCAGGGCCGTACCAGCGGCGTCGGCCGGCATCCCGGTCTGCTATTCGTGGACTCGCCCGGCGCTGAGGAGGTCCCGATCGAGGATCTGGACACGATGTTGGAAGCGTTGCAGCGCGAGGCTACCGCCGCGGACATCCAGGTGTTCATCGGGACCAGGCACACTGAGGAGCTCGTCTCCCTACTCGGTGAGGATCGGTGCCGGCTTGGCCGGGGCAGCCACTATGTCTGGTAGCCGGGCAGCCAGAGAGTGGCGGCGCGCCAATCAGTAAAGACAGCCGACGTCGGCCATGTATCCGGCAGCAACGCGAGAGCGGCACAGCCGGTGTCGCAATGCGGTGTGGTGTCCGCATACATCCACCGCTGGAGTGATTCACTGGCAACTCCGATCGGCGTGCGCACGATCGGTGGCGGGCGAGCATCGTCGGACTGGAAGGTAGGAGCGCGCGATGATCACGCCAGACGGGCCGGTCAACGTCGATGCCTTGGCCGCCGCGCTTCCGGGTCTGGCCGGCGATCCCGCTCTCATCGAGGCGGCCGCTCAGCTCGCACATCTTCACGCTGACCATGACCGCCAGGACGACTCGTACAGCGTTGCGGCTACCGCGCTCACGGACGCGCTCGTGGCTACGCCTAGTCCGGCCGTATTCGCGGACGCGGTCCGGGTCTTCCTGTCGTCGCCGGCGCTTCTTGAGGCCGCCGCCGCGCAGTTAGGCCTGAAGGTGCTCGAGCAGGCGACACCCCCGGCCGCAGATGCCAGCGGTCCTGAGATCCTCCGAGCCGCCGATGCCCTAGAAGTGGCAACACAACTACGTCTCGGCGGATGGGTGCTCCGATGGGACCTGTTCACGCTCCTGAGTTCGTACGACGGCGCAGGACCGGAGCCGTACGCGCGAGCAGCACTACGCGTCGTGCAGGCGTGCTTCGAGCAGTGGCCGGAGGCCGTTGACCTGATCCCGGTCGCCCGACGCATAACCGGCCTCGACCCAGCCGAGACCTCAGCTGGCCGTGATGAGGGTGCCGTGGCACCATCGGATGCAGGCGTCGCGCTGGCGCGGATCTCGATCCTGCAGTCTTTGCGGGCACGGGATCCGGCGAGCGCCGTCGGTCATCTGGACGACGCCACGACGTACCTCGGTGCGGTCCTCGAGCATGACGACCGGCCGGATGCGCGTGTGACCGCTGCGGTTAGCCAGCTTCTTCGTGGATTGATCGAGAACCAGAGCGTGGACTCGGCGGTGGTCGGCTCTCTGACCGAGAACGTCAGGGAGCTGCGGCACTTTCGCTTCGAACGCGGACACTGGGCAGCCGATGTCGCCGCGACCACATGGGCGAGCTGGGCGCGGTTGTCAAACCAACTAGCCCACGCCCAGGAGCTGTTCGCGGAACCATCGTGGCTGCATGCCGTGGACGTCATCCACGACCTAGTGTGCCTGTACCAAGCGAGCTCGGCGTCCGCCGGATTCCGACGAGATGAGGACGGCCGCGCGGTGGAGGTGTTGGTCGGGCCAGTCATCGAGGACGGGTTCGCCGCTGAAGTGGCGCTCATGCATCAGCTCAAGCAGCGCGTCGCCGAGATGGAGGCTGCTCGGGATGACGGCACCGCGACTGAGGCAGAGCTGTCTGACCTTCCGGTCGCGATTCGCATCCGTGACGCGGCGCAGCGTCAGCTTAACGCGGGCGCACCCCTTTGCAGCCCAAAAGGATCGGCCGGTACCGAGGTACCGGCGGAGGAAACTGGCGGAGGCGGCCTGGGTCGGGTAGCGACAGCTGAGGAGCGGGTGTGGGCGGTCGCCACCCAGCGTCGAAGGCGTGAGGGCTTGGCGAGTGCTTCGAATGTCGTCAACACAACCCTGCAGCGCGTTTGGAGTGACCTCAGAGCCTCCGGCGACTACACCGGCTCTGACGACGTTGCCGAGGCTGTCGAGCTGGTGACCTCGGTGCTCATGTCCTTCTTGTGGGATCGCAACGCGGTCGGCCCGAGCGAGGCGCCGTACCTGTTCGCCGACGATGCGTCCGAGGAAGATCTCGCTCGCGACCTGCGGCAGTTCGTCCGGGCTCGCGGTTACCTGCACGGGGTGGATACTGAGATTCGGCACGTCGGCGGTGGGCGGGTCGATATCCGATTCGCGTTCCCGGGCTTCAACCTCTACGTCGAACTGAAGCAAGACGCCTCGTACATTCCAGTGCCCAACAAAGCCTCCTACCTGAACCAGGCCGCGACGTACCAGGTCGGTGAACCGCGGGTCGGGTTCTTGCTTGTCCTCAAGCACACGCCCAAGAAGTCGCCACCGGCGTTCATTGGCGACTCGGTCGAGGTGGTGGAGGTGACGGACGCGGCCGGGAAGCCACGGCACGTGGTGGCGTTTACGCTGTCGGGTTCGCGGACCGTGCCGTCCGACATGTGATGCAGCCGGTTGCGAGAGCATTGTTCGGGCACGATGGCGAGGCATGTTTCGCCCGGTCGGATACAGACCTGCATGCGGCTACGTCCCCACGATGTCAGAACAGCGGATCCTCGCTCTGTGCCGCACGAATCTTGTTGCACGCCAGGCGCACTGACTCCGGGACCTCGGATCGGAGCATTAGATATGCGTCACCGCTGGCTCCCAGCGTGCCCGAACCCTTCACCCGATAGTGGTCGCCGCACAGGTTGGCGCCGACGCGTCGCTCGCCAATCGTGATCCTTGCGTCGTAGCGGGCGGGAAGGTAGCAGAAGTCGCACTCGGGCAGGTCCGGCACGACAGCGACTGTGCCGAGGCGCGGATTGACCATGAGGTCTTCTTCACCAGCAAGGTCGTGGACGTGCGCGAGGTCGTGCAGCACATGCGCGCCCGGCGGTGGCACGAGGTTGCCGTCCCTGTCGGCCGCCGGCCAGGCCATGGCATGCAGATTCACATGGTCGTAGACCTGCGTGAATACATCCTCGAGGAGGTCATCGCCGCTGAGACCGGGCGCGGCCGCGATCTGTTCGTCGGGCAGCCGGAGTAATGGGTCGGGTACGTCCGCGTCCACCTAGCTAGTAAGCCAGCCATGAGGACCAGTGTCTACGGTTGGCCGGTACACATCAGCCCTCCCCGGTGATGGTCGACGGCAGTCCATATTCGTCGACATCGGCGACAACCGCCCGCTGACGCTGCTCGACGCCACAGCAGCCGGTCGTGCACCATCGCCGCCGGAGATGCCTGCTGTCCTTATGCCCGGTGGATTCGAGATGTGGCTTAGTCAGTCCGTCAAGGCGATACCCAAGACGATTGCCAGCGCCAGCACGGAGAGGATTCCTGTTGCGCGCAGCCACCTCGCGCCGAGGTGGCCCAGACCGAGGCCGCGTGATCGGCCGGACGTGAGGGCGACGAAGAAGAAGGCCAGGACGCCGGCGCAGCCAAATGCGACGATACCCAGGCCGAGGGCACCGCCAACCGCTTCAGGATCACTGAGCGCATACAACTTCGTCTGTCCTCACGTGGTCAGGTCGTTGCTCCTGCGCATCCTCGCCCACCTGCGTGGCGCGGAGGGCGGCGAGTCGCCGCCGCCCCGTGGCTGGCGAGACGCTCAGGAATCGAGCGACATCGTTGCCGGTCACATTACGGCCAGCGGCCCGCTCGGCGGCGACCCACGCGCCGAGTTCGGGTTCAACGGCGGTCGGTCTCGGCGCCCTCATGCGCACCCGTTCGTTCACATCCGAATCCACCTGGGCCGACGCGCTTGCCCCTCCGCGATCGGCCGCGGCCACTTCGCGATTCACGCTCGCCCGCGCACGGTGGTTGACAGCCGGTGCTGGTCTACCTGCTGAGTCCGCGCCAGCCGACCAGCTTGCTGGCGTCGGCGGCGGCGACAGCAGAACCACGAGAAGGTGGCTGGCGAGTAGCAAGGCTACGGCCGGCACCGCACTCACGATGCTGGCCACCGTGACGCTGACCGCTTCTCGATTGGCATGGCTGCTGGCGTGCAGTGCGTTGCCCGCCACGCTGATTGCGGCGAAGACGATCAGGGTGGCCCATGGGTACCAGGTGACGCGCGGTCCGCGATCACGCAGCGCCACCGCCGCCGCGGTCGCCAGGAGGATGAACCCGTCGACGATGAGCGGCCAGAGCCAGGCGATCGAGCGGTTGAGGCCAGCGACCGTGGCGAGCTCGCGCAGGGCGTCGAAGCTGAGCGTGAATGCACCGATGGCGAGCGCCACCACCGTTGCGGCGATCATCGCGATCAGCCTTCTCGATGGCGGGGTTGCTCCGCGTCGGTGCATGCGTGCGCGCTGTGCTCGCTCACGCTTCTCGTGCTCCCCCGTGGTGGGTTGGGAACCACTGCCCGTGGCGCGCTCGCTTGGTTGAGCGCTCGGCCGGTCGCTGGTCGCATCGTCTGCGTGCACGGGGACCGTGCCTGCGCTCAGCGTTTCGATGCTCATTCGCCGCTCCACTCCGGATTCATGCCAGCGCTCAGTTGAGCGCCGCTCATCTCTTGGGTGGCCGGTGCCGCGCACATTCTGGGAGTGAGTCTCGGTCTTGACCGTGCGTGCGCACATGACGAAGGTCCGGAGGCCGCCGACGACCAGCCGGACGGCTCGGCGAGCCCGCAACGGCCGCTCCGCCCCTGCTGACGGCTCCGCGAGCCCGCAACGGCCGCTCCGCCCCTGCTGACGGCTCCGCGGGCCCGCAACGGCCGCTCCAAACACGAAGGTGCCTTACACCTCTGGCATCCAGTCGCCGCAGCCGTTCGCAAGAAGCGTGACAGTGCGCGGCCGCGGCCACCCCATGGGCATGAGGGAGATCCGACGAGGCCAGAAACGGTGCTGGAACTGTGGCGAGGGATACGAGCCGGAGTTCATTACGCAGCGTTGGTGCAGCGATGCCTGTCGCTATGCAGCAGCTCGTAGGCGTAACGGGAAGCGCCGGGAGGATCAGCGCGACGCCACGCTGCCGGCCGACCGATGGTGCGCGAGCTGCCTGACTTCATCGCTGGACGGGAAGCGCGCCGATGCGCGCTACTGCTCGGATCGGTGTCGAGCGCGGGCGTTCAGAGCCGCGCGGGCGGAGCGCGCGGGTGAGCGTGAGGCCGCTGGTGTTGAGCGGCTGGTGGTCTGCGCGATGTGCCCGACTCAGTTCCCTGCGCGGCGCTCGGATGCGCGGCACTGCTCTGATCGTTGCCGCAAGCGCGCGCAGCGTGCCCGCGCTGTTGGTGATCGCGCGTGATCTCGATCAAGGAGTTGCACGCCGGCGACGGCTACCGCTATCTGCTCAGAGGAATCGTGGCCGACAGCGATCAGGTGCCGGGCGTGTCGGCGGTGACGGCGTACTACACCGAGGCCGGTAACCCACCCGGCCGATGGCTGGGTTCGGGGTTGGCGGGCCTCGACCGTGGTCGTGGCCTGGCGGCGGGGGCGCGGGTGGCTGAGGAGCAGATGGAACGGCTGTACCGTTCGGGCGCGGACCCGGTCACCGGCGATCAGCTCGGTCAGGCGTATCGGGTGCCGAAGTCGTCCGAGGAACGTGTCGCTGTCCGCGTGGGTGCGTTGCCGGCGGCGATGCCGGTGTCTGAGAGGGCCCGGATGGTGGAGCGGATCGAGGCGGAGGAGCGGTCACGGCGGGTTGGCCGCCCGGTGTCGGGTTTTGATGTGACGTTCTCGCCGCCGAAGTCGGTCAGTGTCATGTGGGCGCTGGCCGATCATGGTGTGCGGGAGCAGATCTACGAGGCTCACCGGGCAGCTGTATCCGACGTGATCGCCACGATCGAGCGGGAGGTCGCCCGGACCCGGATCGGGACCAACGGTGTGGCGCAGGTGGAAACCGCCGGGGTGATCGCCGCCGCGTTCGATCACTGGGACTCCCGCGCCGGTGATCCGCAGCTGCACACCCATGTGGTGATCGCGAATCGGGTTCAGGGCCCGGACGGGAAGTGGCGGACGCTGGACTCGCGCGGGTCGCTGTTCCCCGCCACGGTTGCGATGTCCGAGCTGTACGACAACCTGCTCGCCGACCACGTCACGGCCCGGCTCGGGGTCGGCTGGCGGGTGCGGGGGCAGGCTGTGAAGTCGAAGAACACCGCTTGGGAACTCGAGGCGGTCTCGGATGATCTGGTCGCAGCCTTCTCCACCCGTTCGTCGCAGATCGAACGCGAGGCCGACCGGCTTATCGCCGACTACCGCAAGCGGCACGGACGGTCGCCCACTGACAAGGTCAAGCTGCGCCTGCGGCAGGTCGCGACCCTGGCCACGCGGCCAGTGAAGGAGATCCGCACGCTGAGCGAGATGGCCCAGGACTGGCAGGAACGAGCTGCTGCGGTCGTGGGGCAGGACGCGCGCACCTGGATGCGGTCGGCGATCGGGAGGGCGACCACTCCCTCGCGGCGGCCACCGCTGTTGCGGGTCGACGATTTGGCCGTGTCGCCGCCGCACGCTTTGCCTGACAGCGGTCGGCGGGGTGAGCCGCCGGAGTTGGAGAAGCTGGCTCGCGCTGCGTACATCGAGTTGGCGACCGAACGGACGACCTGGAAGACGTGGAATATCCGTGCGGCCGCGGCACGGGCAGCGATGCCACACCGGATGGTGACCGCGGACGAGCGGGAGAAGCTGATCGCCGCAGTGAGCGCGCGGGTCGCGGAAATGTCGGTTGAGCTGACCCCGTCGGTGACGGCGTTCACCCCGGCGGCGTTCACCCGCTCTGATGGGACGTCGATGTTCGTCCGCACGCACGCCGGACTGTTCACCTCAGCGGAGGTCCTCGCTGCCGAAGAGCGCCTGCTGAGCGCCGGCCGGTCTACGGACGCCGCAACGGTCAGCAGCGCGACAGCGGAGCGGATCTTGGCGGCGCCCACGGCGGACGGGTACTTCCTAGCCGACGACCAGGCCGACGCCGTGCGCGACATCACGGCCAGCGGCCGCCGGGTCGACGTCCTGGTGGGTCCTGCAGGCGCCGGGAAGACCACCACCCTGACCGCGCTGCGTGCGGTGTGGGAGCTCGAGCATGGCGAGGGGTCGCTGGTCGGGTTGGCGCCGTCGGCGGCCGCAGCGGAGGTCCTTGCCGAATCGCTGGGCATCGCGACGGACAACACCGCGAAGTGGCTGCACGAGGCGGCCCGGATACCCGAGTCACGACGAGAGATCGCCCACCTGACCGAGGTGCTGCGGCTGCTCGACGCCGACGACCCGGCCTGGCGTGAGCAGCTGGCACGCGCCGCCGACGTGACCGACCGGGCCGCCGAGTGGCCGGCGTTCGCCGCCGTCGACCAGGCCGCGACGTGGTCCGCCGACCGTGGCCGCGCCGTCGTCATCAGGAGGCTGGAGAAGCTCCGCGCTGAGGAAGAGCGGTGGACCTTCCGGCCGGGACAGTTGGTGGTGGTCGACGAGGCGTCCCTGGCCGGAACCCTCGCCGTCGACGACCTCGTGACCCGTGCCGGCGCCGCGGGAGCCAAGGTCCTCCTGGTCGGCGACTGGGCACAGTTGGCGTCGGTGGACGCCGGAGGCGCGTTCGGCATGCTGGTCCGCGATCGCGGTGCGGGGCTCGCCCCGGAACTGACTGGGGTGCGCCGGTTCACGCACCGGTGGGAACGAGCCGCCAGCGTGCGGCTCCGCCTGGGTGACACGGCGGCGCTGGACGCCTATGACACCCACGGTCGCCTGGTCGGCGGCGCCGGCGAGAACATGCTCGACGCCGCCTACCGCGCGTGGCGAAGAGACGAGCAGGCAGGTCTCCAGTCGCTTCTCATCGCCGGCGACAACACGACCGTGACCGACCTCAACCGCCGCGCTCGCGCCGACCGGGTGGCGGCCGGTGAGGTCGCGGACCACGGCGTGAGCCTGCGCGATGGCACCCTTGCCGGGGTAGGGGATCGCATCATCACCCGCGAGAACCAGCGGCGTCTGGTCGCCGGAACGGGTTGGGTGAAGAACGGCGACACCTGGCACGTGCAGGCCGTTCACGGCGACGGGTCGCTGACCGTGCAGCGAACGAAAGGTAACGGCACAATCACGCTGCCCGCCGCATACGTTGCCGACCACGTCGAACTGGCGTATGCGGTCACCGCGCACCGCGCCCAGGGCACGACCGTGGACACCGCACACGCCTTGGTGACCGGGGCAGCGATGACGCGCGAGATCCTCTACGTCGCCATGACCCGCGCGCGTGAGGCCAACACCGCCTACGTGGTGACCGACGTCGACGAGGAAGAGCGGCATCTGCGCGACGCTGACGATCCCGCGCCGACCGCCCGCTCGGTGCTCACCACGGTGCTACGCCGCCACGGCGCGGCGCTCTCGGCAGCGGAGACCGCCCGTGCCGAGACCGAGAAGGCAATGTCGATCGGGCAGCTCGCAGCCGAGTACGACACGCTGCACCGAGCCGCCGTCACCGACCGGCAAGCTGCGCTGCTGCTGTCGTGCGGAGTGCAGCCAGCCGAGGTCGCCAATTCCGAGCATCTTGTCTCGCTAGCTGCGGCGGTGCATCGCGCTGACGCGCACGGGCTAAAGCCGGACACCGTGCTGCCCAAGTTGGCGGCGGCCCAGCCGATTCCGGACGACGCGGACCCGGTGCGTGTGCTGGCCGCCCGGGTAGCGCGGTGGACCGACCATGCCATGGAAAGCGCGCCCAGCTTCGTGCGCCGGCAGCGCCGATTGATCGCCGGCCTCGTCCCGGCGGCCGATGGCCTCACCGATCCGGAGATGCAGCGGGCGCTAGCCGAGCGGGAGGCGCTGCTCGAACAGCGGGCCGCAGCGCTCGCCCGGCGCGCAATCAACGAGCGCGCGCCGTGGCTGCGCACACTCGGGCCGGAACCGGCCGGCGAGGCGGAGCAGGCGCGGTGGCGCCGATGCGTTGAGATCGTCGCCGCTTACCGCGAACGTCACGACATCACCGATACCGCATCCCCACTCGGCGACCCCGGCCACAGCTGGACCCAGCGACACGACTACCGGCTGGCTGCCAACGCTATCCTCGCAGCCCAGCAGGCGGCCGGAGTGGTCAATGGGTCGACCGCACGACGCCAGGCTGCGCAGCACTCGCCCCAGCAGCACGCCGGGCAGGATTTCTGAACCGCCGGGTGGGCCGGTCGTGCACAGACGTGGAAGGGCCGGCCGGAAAGATCCCCGGCCGGCCCTCCGCGTCTCAGTTCAGATGGACACCGATGCTGCGGGCTGCGCCCGTGGTGACGCCCGGCTCGGCGAGCCGGAACGGCTTCGTTGTGCCGACGCTGCTGTGGCTGCGGCCGCGCGGTAGTCCAGTCCGGCTTCGACGGCCGCGGCGACCAGTGGTCCGAGATCGGTCGATCCGTTGTCGAGCGCGCGGTTGGCGGCCCAGAACAGGGCGTTGTTGCGGTTGCCTTCGGGGGCATTGCGGACGTGATCGACCAGGTAGGGCATGCGTCTGTCGGCCGATACATGGGCGTGGATGGGTGTGGGCGGTGGCGGCGGGGCGGCTGGCTGGAGCAGGTCGCGGGCCGCGGCCCAGTCGAAGCTTCGAACGCGGTCGGGGTCGCGGACTTCGATGGTGTCGTACCGGCGCGCTCCTCGGGCGGTGTCGACGATCGACGGCGGTAGCAGGACGTACCCGCCGGCGCCGCGGTAGTCAATCTTGTGCCGGTACAGCGCGTGGTTGCCTTCGGCGGTGCCGGCGAAGTACAGGTGCAGTCCGCCGCCGGGGGTCCGTACGGCGTGGGACCATCCCTCGAGGAGTCCGGCCTGCTTGAGACGTCGCAGAGCAGGGTATCCGGATTCGCCGTTCTTCACGTCGACGTCGAGGACGTCCCACAGCGGTGCGCCCGTGGGCATGGCGAGGTTTGCGGTGGGCCAGGTCCGCCACCAGGCTTTCACCTGGTCCAGGTCGATGGTGGCCTCTTCGAAGCCGTGTTCGGTCAGTGGGTGCTTGGCGCCAGGCGCGCAGGGGAAGACGGGGATTCCGTTGGCAGCGAAGGCCGCTGCTTCGTCGCCCATGGTCATGGCGTGTCACCTCCTCAGAGGTGGGGTCAGTCGGGTCGGTTCAGCCCGGTCAGCGACGAGAGGTACGCGTTGAAGTCGGCGACCCAGCCGGAGCGGTCGGGGTCGTCGAGCCAGCCCTGCGGGTGGATGGTGCGCTCGCCGGGGCTTCCGCCGAGGCGACCGACCCACTCACGCAGCCGGATCCGGGTGTTGTAGAAGGTCATGTGCCAGTCGGCGGCCGCGGAGGCGGCCTGGGTGGGGTCGTAGGCGACGTCCCAGGCGCCCTTGAGTGCGGATAGTTCCTCGATGAGGGCGCCGTGCTGCCACCAGTCCGCCGGGAGTTCCCGGGAGTCCAGGACGTATCGGTTGCCGAGCCAGTGCACCCATTTGGCCAGCTCGACGAGTTTCTTCGCTGTCGTGGTGTCGTCCAGGTCGGCCCAACGGATCGGGCGTGGGATCGCCGCTCCGAGGGTGTCCTGCATCAGCGCGTCCAGCTGCTCTGGGCTCAAACGGTCGCCGCGGCCTTCAGGGACGTCCGTCATCGTCTGCACTCCAGTGCTCACATGGGCGGTCAGTTCCGGTGATGTCGCCGCCCGGGGTGGACGCGTGTCCGCGTCCACCCCGGGCGTTGGGTCCGACGATCCGGGCTCACACCGCCACGCCGTTGCCCGCCGTGCTGGCGGGCTGCTGAGGCCACCGAGGCCGCGCGGGCGTAGCGTCTACAGCCGGGAGCGGCGGAGGAGCCGGCGCAGCGGCCGGCCGCTCGGTCTCGTGAGCCGGAGCCTCGACACCCGCCGCGGCATGATCGGCCTGCCGGGACCGGTCGATCGTGACGGTGACCAGCCGGGGATCCGGGGCCACCAGCCGGGCCACGATCTGGGTTCCGGTGCGCTGCTCGCCGCCCTTGGTCTCGTAGTTGGTGAACCTGAGCTCACCGGCGACGATGACGGGATCGCCCTTGCGGTACATCCGGGCGAACGTCTCGGCCGACCGGCCGAACACGACGACGTCATGGAATACCGTCTGCTTGGTGATCCACTGCCCGTCCTCCTGCGCCCGGTCGTCGACGGCCAGCCGGAAAGTCAAGCGCGGGTTCGCGCCGGCGACGAGCTTCGGATCGTTGGCGATGCGCCCAGCCGGGCTGGCCGGGAAGGTGTTACTCATGGAGGTCTCCTTCACCTCGGGTGTTGGTTTACTCGTAGGGGTGGCTCCTGCCGCGCACATTCGCCGCCGAACGCGAAGAACCGCCCTCCCGTCGCGGAGTGGCGGGAAGGCGGTCATGTGCGGTGGGGCCGGACGTCAGATGCCCAAGGTCGATGGGCCCGGCCGGGCCGTCGGCTGTTCGGTTGCGGTGTGGAGACGCATCCGTTGCTCCGCCTGCTCGAAGGCCATGAGCTCGGCTTCGCGGACGTGCCGGGCCCGGATGGCTCCCGCTGCCTGATCGAGGCCGTCGACGGCGTGGTTGAGCTCCGCGGTGGCGGAAACGAGTGGGTCGATGGTGCTGTGCGGCGCCCGCACGACGACGGCCAGACGCAGCAGTTTGTGCGCAAGCTGTCCGGCCCGAATCGTGATTGTGCTCGTGAGCGCGGCGGCGGTGGCCACCTCCTCTGGAGTGTGCCAGGTCAGTCCGTGCCCGGCACGGGTGATGGCGGCTGCGGCGGCTCTGAAGGCCTCTGGGATCCCGTCCTGGTGGCCGTCGGGCTCGGCGGCGGCGTCGAGTTGGATCTGAGCTTCGACGATGTGGCTCTGCGCCGCGTCGACGACACGCCCGATCGAATCCGGTGTGCCCGGCACGGTGGCGCAGGTGCGGCGCAGCATGTCGGTGAGGCGGGCGGTGGCCATGATGATTCTCGTTGCGGCGTAGGCGTGCGGCCGTAGCTCGGCGGGCGTGTGCGGCTGCGCCTGCTCGGTGACGGCACCGATCGCGATCGCGGCCAGAACGAAGTCGTCGTGGGTGATTCGGGCTGGGTTGCGCGGCACTGCGTCCGGCCGGTCGGCGTGGTTAGCCATGGCGTTCCCCTTCGCTCAGGTGACTGTGTGGCAGTAGGGGTGGCCGCTACCGCGCACATCGGCGACAGGGGCCGGAGGTCAAAGGCCCAGGGCAGGTCCGGGGGTGCCGAGGTGCGTCCGGGGCCGGCGGGCGGGCGTGGCTGGCCGGGGGGCGTTCACCTCTTCTCTGGTGATTGCCTCCGCCACAGCGGCCATCAGGTCCCGCGCGGCTGGTGGGGTGACGGCGTTTCCGGCCATCCGGACTCGCTCCCGACGGTTGCCCTCCCATCGGTAGTTCTCGGGGAACGCCATGCCGGCGGCGACTTCGTGGGGCTCGAGCATCCGGAACATGCAGTCGTCCACCATGGCCTCGACGCGCTCGATGTCGCCCGAGGTCGGCCGGGCGTCCGGGTCGCGGGTGATGACCGACTGGTGACCGGCGGTGGTGAGGGTGCGGAGCACTTCGGACGGCGGGGTCATGTGCTCGCCGCCGTCGCCCCGGGAGCCGTTGTTCCGCATGACCAGGGCGTAGGCGTCGCGGGTGGTGAGCGCTCGCAGCGTCTCGTCCGTGGGGCGGGCGTCGTCGTTCCACGACCCGCCGGCGGGTGTGACGAGTGCATGCCGGTCGACCGTGGTGATGGTCGACAGCGCCTCGACGATCTCGCGGGCCTGGCCATTGCTGTAGTACGGCGCGAGCAGCGACATGTTCCCGGCGTTGGCCGTGAGGGTGCGCAACACCTCGTCAGGGATCGTCGTGTGCCGGGCAGGGTCGCCGCCGTCGACGCCGTAGTGGCGTGTGATCAGCGCATGGTGGTTGCCGGCAGCCGTCACCGTCGCCATGGGGTCGCTCGTCGAGCGTGCCCACGAGCCGCCGCCGCGCAGCTCGGCGATGAACGGCATCAGCGCCAGCGCCGTCTCGGCGCGGGTCGTCAGGGTCCGCAGCGGGTCGTCTGCGACCCGCGCGTCCTTACCGTCGCGGCCCTCGACGGGTACCACGAGCGCCTTGCTGGCCGTCGTGTGCAGCGTGCGCAGCACGTCCTCGACGGACCAGGTGCGCACGCCGGGGCGCCGCTCGAAGGTGTTTCCGGCCGCTTCGGCGATGAACGGCAGCCAATACTTGGCGATGCCGGCGGCGATGCGCGCGCGGGTCTTGTCGGCCAGCGGCTTGTCCCGGTCGCCGATGCGCTGCCCCTGGATGCTCCAGTCGATCGCGGCGGACGCGGGCAGCCAGCCGGGCTCGACGATGGTCCCGCAGGCGGCGTGGACGTACACGTACTGGGCTCGGTATCGGCCGACGTTCCTCCCGGGTTTCCACGCCTGCTGGGACTCCACGATGGCGTCGCAGGGTGGGCAGTACGCCTTCGGCCGCATGTACCTGTCGATGTCGGGGGCTCGTTCGCCTTTGCGCCAGCACACGACATACAGCCGGTCGCGGGACTGCGGCGCGGGGCTCCCGAGCGCCTGGGCGTGCATGCTGTTGAGGCTGACGACCTTGAACTGATAGCCGAGGTTCGAAAGATCCCGCCGCCAGATCCGCCACGCGTTGCGGTACTTCGCCTGAGTGGCGATGTCCACGACATTCTCGACGACCATGGCACGGTAGCGGTGATGTTCGGCGAACCGGAGCACATCGAACATCAGCAACCGGCTGCGGGTCGCGGCGTCATCGGACAGCGGGTCCTCGAACAGGCCGTCCTCGATCGCCGGGCGGGCGGCCGCTCCGGCTGCCTGCGACCATTTCGTGCACTCCGGTGAGGCCCACAGGATGTCGGTGCGCGCGAAGTTCCTTGGGTCGTCCTCGTGGAGGTCGACGTGTTTGTGCACGGTGTGGGGGTGGTTCGCGTTGTGGACGTCGAGGGCGAGCTTCCAGTGGTTGGCGGCCTCGATGACGCGGATTCCGGGGACGGCGACCATGCCGGTGGATGATCCGCCGCCGCCGCAGAACAGGTCGGTGACCGTGAGGTTGTACCCGGCGGTCGGGGCCGGCACGGCCAGCAGTGGGGCGATGGGCTGGCCGAACAGTTCCGCGATGTGCCGTCTGAGTTCGAGCGCGGTGGACTGCATACGGGTCTCCTGTGGCGCAGGAAGAGGTTGACTGTGTCGCTGGTAGGGGTGGCCCCGGCCGCGCACAGGGACTGGTCAGAGACCAAAGTCGGAGCCGGGCTGGCCGAGCTGTTGCCCGGGCGATCGCGGCGTGCTCGGCCTGCGGCCGAGCGGCTGGGACGGCGGCGGCTGGGCCTCCGGCGACGGTCCCGCCGCGACCTGGTCGGTCATGGCTTCGACGATCCGGTCGAGGGTCTCGCGGGCTTCTTGCAGCGCGGCGGCGTGTTTGAACGGCGCTTGCAGTGCGGTTTCGGCGGCCTGCTGCTCGTCGACGGCGTCGGCACGAAGCCGGTTGGTTTCGGCCAGGTCGGCCGGGATCGCGGCGACCCGGTTCTCCAGGATCCGCACGGTGCCGATGCCGTGGCCGTCGGTGATGGTGTCGACCGTCACGGACGCCTCGCTCAGCGGGACGTCCCGCAGCCGCAGCTCGACGCGTGCGGGCTGCCCGAGGCCGCTGCCCGGCGGCAGGTAGGTGGCTTCGATGATGTGCCCGGCGAGTTCGCCGAGGACGCCGAGGTCGGCCTGCCGGTAGGGGTTGCCCGGCAGGTGCTGGGTGGCCCAGCGCGCGATGCCGGCCGCCGCGTCGGTGCGTTTGGTGACCCGTGTGCCGTCGATGGTCATGGCGAAGGCGTCGCCGGCGACGGGGATGGTGCGTGCGATGGCGGCCTCGAGGATCGGCCGCTGCTGGTCGAGTTCGCGGATCCGGGCCGTAGCGAAGTCGCGTCGCTGGCGCAGATTGTCCTGCTGGCGGTGGTGGGCGCGGCGCAGCCGATCGAGGCGGGTGAATTCGGCCTGTGCGTTGGCGCGCTCCACCACCAGCGGGTCACCGGCCGCGAGGGCTTTCACTTCGGCGAAGGACAGGGCGTTGTCGCCGACGTCGTCGATGGCGCGCACGTCGAGCCGGCCGCGCATGATCTGGGCGATGAACTTCGCCTTGCGTTCGACGGTCTGCCAGAGGTAGCCGTCGAAGCTGCCCTCGGTGACGTACCGGTAGATCTGGATCTCGGCGTTCTGGTTGCCCTGGCGCTTGATCCGCCCGTCGCGCTGGGCCAGGTCGGCCGGCCGCCAGGGGCAGTCGACGTGGTGCAGCGCGACCGCCCGGGCCTGGACGTTGGTGCCGACCCCCATCTTCGCCGTCGACCCAAGCAGCACGGCGACATGCCCGGCACGCGCGGCGGCGAACAGCCGGGCCTTCTCGGTGTCGTTGTGGGCCTCGTGCATGAACCTGACCTGTTCGCGCGGCAGTCCGCGGCGTCCGAGCAGGTCGCGCAGTTCGTCGTAGGCGTTCCAGTCCTCCTGCGGGGTGCCGAGGTCGCAGAACACGATCTGCAGCGCGCCCGGCGCCGGCGAGGACTCCTCCGTGCCGGGGGTCAGGTACCGGGTGGTGCGGTGTTCGGCCCAGATCCTGGCGACGTTGTCGGCGACGACGTCGAGCTTCGTCGTGTCGGCGGGCGGGCGGTGGCCGGAGACCAGACGCATGTCCAATGCGGCTTTGCGGCCGTCGGTGCTGATCTTCAGCATGTTGTCGGTGCTGCTGTCGACCTGGCGGTTCTTCACTCGTTCCGCCCGCTCACCAAGATCAGCCACATAGGCGGTCAGGTCGCCCGACGGCGGCACCACGATCGTGACCGGTGCTCGTTGCCCGTCGTCGCGGCGGGCGAGTGGCGGTGCGGGCAGGTTGAGGTCCTCGGCGGTCTTGACGTCGGCGAAGACGTGCCACATGCGCAGCATCTCGGGGACGTTCTGGAACTTCGCGAACCGGGTCTGCAGCCGGTAGCCGCCGGCCGGGGCCATCTCGATCTCGGTGACGGTCTGCCCGAAGGTGGCCGCCCACGAGTCGAAGTCACCCACCCCGGCCTCGGCGAGGAGGTCCGGGCGCAGGAAGCGCTGCATCACGTGCGCCTCGGTGACCGAGTTGGCGATCGGGGTGGCGGTGGCGGCCGTGATGACGCGGTCCCCGTGCTGGTCGCGCAGGTACTCGGTTTTCATGTGCAGGTCGCTTGCGCGGCGGCTGCCCACGATGGCGGCGTCGCGGATGTTGGAGACCGTACGCAGGTTCTTGTAGTCGTGCATCTCATCGACTACCAGGTAGTCGATGCCGGTCTGCTCGAAATTGATGCCCGGATCGCGGGGGCCGTCCAGGCCTTCCTTCAGCCGCTCCTCCGCGGCCAGGACGGCCTTCTCGAGCCGTTTCACGCTCAGCCCGTAGGACTCGCGGGACTTGTCCAGCATCGCCCGCAGCGCGTCCATCTCGCGCTCCTGGTAGGCGGCCTCGACGTCGGCGGACACCGGGATGCGTTCGAACGCGCCGCGGGTCATGATGACCGCGTCCCAGTCGTTGGTGGCGCAGCGGGCGACGAACAACCGGCGCTGGTCGCCGCGCAGGTCATCGCTCGAGGCGGCGAGGATGCGGGCGGTCGGGTAGAGCTGCAGCCACTCCCGGGTGAACTGCTCGAGCATGTGGTTGGGCACGATCACGCAGGGTTTGCGGACCATGCCCAGGCGCCGCAGCTCCATCGCGCCCATCACCATCTCCGCGGTCTTGCCGGCGCCGACCTCGTGGAACAGCCCGACGGCGGGTTCGGCGAGCATCCGCGCCACCGCGGTGCGCTGGTGCTCGCGCGGGGTGAACGTGGCGGCCAGGCCCGGCAGGGTCAGCCGCTGCCCCTCGGCGGCGTAGTCGCGCAACACGATGGTGTTGAAGCGGTCGTTGTACTCCCGCTGCAGCCGTGCTGCGCGCTCGGGGTCCTCCCACACCCACTCGGCGAACCGTTCCTGCAGCAGGCCGGCCTTCTCCTGCGCGGCCGCGGTCTCGACCGGGTTGATCACCCGCCCGCCTTCCTCGATGTCGTCGGTGACCTGGATCGGACGCTGTTCCAGCGTCGCCTTCGCGATCGCCGTCGCGGGCATCCGCTCGGTGCCCCACTCCTGGCTGGCCGCGACCGACCACTTGTTCCCGCGTACCTCCCAGATGGCGCCACCGGGGTGTTCGACCTGGATGGAGGGATCGTTGAGCAGCTCGGACAGGAACTGCTCATGCGTGGCGGCGTCGATCCACGCCGCACCCAGCCGCGCCTCTATGTCCCCGGGGCCGAGGTCATCGGGCTGAACCCGGCGCAGCGCGGCCACGTTCACCGCGTACCGATCCGGGTCGGCCTCGGCGGCCGCGGTGGCGGCGGTGAGCTTCTGCCGGACATTGCCCGACAGGTACTCCGCCGCGGTGAGCAGCTGCTTGGTCTGCGGGTCGTCGTAGACGAGTTCGCCCAGCATGGTGCGGGCTTCGTCCTCGCCGACACCGAGCAGCCGGGCCACCTGCATCAGGTCGACGCGGCCGTGCGCGTCCAGCACCACGGCCAGCGCCTCCTGCGGGGTGTCCGCGCCCAGGACGGGTGCGCGGGGCGCGACCACGCGCTGCGTCATGATCGTGGCCGGGGTGGCGGTCTGGGAGGCGTCGTCGAACACCTCCAGGCCCTTCACCAGCGCCGCGAACGGGTCGGTGCGGAAGATCCGCATCACTGGCGGCGCGACACGCGACAGCCGCGGCTCCCCGGTGGCCGGGTCGACGCGGCCGGTCGCCCGGGTGGTGAATCGGTTGATCGGCCCGTACCGGTCCACGTAGCGGTGGTACTGGTCGGCGAGGTCCGCCCGCAGGGCGGCGATCTGCGCCGTGTCGTCGAGGTCGGCGGCCTCGGCCGTCAGCAGCGCCCGGGCGACGTCACGCAGCCCGAGCAGCGCCCGCAGCTCCCGCCGCTGGGTGGCCGGGACCGGGCGGTCCTCGAGCACGCCGTCGGCCACGACGCTGAACGTGTCGTCGTCGTTGGCGACCAGGTGCCCGTCCCACAGACCGTCCGGGGCCAGTGCCGCCGGCCGGGCCTCGCGCTGAGGGTCCGGCCGGCGCGGCGTCATTTGCAGGCCGTCGTTGCGGGCCGCCTCGGCGACGCCGGCGAGCGCCACGGCCAGGCGCGCCGGCGTCTGAGCGAGATCGGCGCGCACGTGCAGGGTCTGTGCCCCGTACATGCCGTGGCCGACGCCGAGGTCCCCGAGGATCCGCTCGGGGTAGTGATCGAAGTAGGAGTTCACCCGGACGATCGCGCCGTCGACCTTGCGGGCGGTGACGGTCTCCCACAGCGTCGACCGGGGCGGGGTGTCGGGGTCGCGGCGGCGGAACACCAGCAGGTCCGTCACCACGTCGGTGCCCGCCGCACGACGGTGCGCGCCGGACGGCAGCCGGACCGCGGCGACCAGGTCGGCGAGGGCGTTCATCTCCCGCCGCGCGGCCGGGTTCTGCGCGTCCAGAGTGAAATGGCTGGTCAGCACGGCGGCCTGCCCGCCCGGGCGGGTGAGGCCGAGGGACTTGATGATGAAGTGGTTGTGCAGAGCGTGGGCGCCGGCGTTGTGACGCGGGTCGTGCAGCCGGACGTCACCGAACGGGACGTTCCCGATGACGGCGTCGAAGTGCCCGTCAGGGAAGCGGGTGTCCGCGAACGACTCCGCCCGCACTTGCGCGCCCGGATACAGCGCGGCCGCGATCGCGGCGCTGGTCGGGTCCAGCTCCACACCAGTCACACGCGCCGCGGCGGGCGCCAGGCCGATGAACGTACCCGCGCCGCAGCCCGGCTCCAGCACCTCCCCGCCGGCGAACCCGAGGCCGGACAGTAGGTCCCACATCGGCTGGACGTAAGCCGGGTCGGTGTAGTGGGCGTTGATCGTCGTGCGGCGCGCCGCCGCGTACGCGGAGTCTCCGAGCGCCGCCCGCAGGTGCTCGCGCTCGGACCGCCACCCGGTGGCCTGCTCGTCGAACAGCTGCGGCACCGCGCCCCAGCTCGACCAGCGCGCCAGCACGCGGCGCTCCTCGTCGCTGGCCGGGCGCGCCTCCTGCTGGAGCAGCTGCAGCAACGCGATCGCGTCGAAGTTCGCCCGCACCCGCGCCCGGGCGCTCGACGGCGCGAGGTTGTCCTGGTGGGATGGCCGGAACGCCGCTACGTGGTCGGCTGGTCGTCGTCCTCGTTGGCCGCCCGATGGATGGCCCACAGGAGCTCGTCGGTCCGGCTCGGCGGATCCGGCTCGTCCGTCGAGGTCTCCAGCCACACCAGCTCGGACAGGGCCATCTCCTCGGCCTGCAGGCGGGTCATGTTCAGCCGGCCCACCTTCGCCAGGTAGTCCTCGCCCGGCACGTCCGCGCCCGCGAGCTGGTCCTGCAGCTCCTGCACCCGTGTCTCCACCTGCTGACCCAATGTCGAGAAGAACGCCGTCGGGTCCTCCAGCTCCGCCACCCGCTGCGGGGCGACCTGCTGCCAGTGCTCCATCGCCAGCCGGCCGTACCTGTTCATCGCGCTCACCCTCCGGATCTGCCCACAACGATTCCAGACTCAACTGCCCGTCGATCTGCTCTCTGCGGCGAGCCATCAGCCCTCACGTCCCTCTCAACCAGTCGGTTCGAGAGGGTGGTGGCCCCTGCCGCGCACAGACCTACGGCGCCGGACCGTCCCGCAGTCGGTACACCTCGTCGACGAGGTGCCGCAGGCGCCGTTCCGCGGCGGCCCGTAGCGCCGGATCCGGCGACTCCAACAGATCGACCAGACACGCCGCGGCTGGAGCCGGCCGTCCGGCGACCGGACCGCTCGCAGCACCGACCACATCCGAAACGACCCGCAGCCTGACCGGCCCGGTCGGCAGCGCATCGAGCCCATGGGCCGCGATCACGGTGCCCGCGTCGGCCTCTCGCACGTAGGCGTCGATCCCGCCACCGGGCCGGGCAGCGAGCGAGCCGGCCGTCGCCAGGCCGCGGGCACCGCCGATGCTCACCCTGCCATCACTGAGCAGGCGGTATGCGGCGGTCTCGGTGGCGGCGTAACGCCTGGTCAGCGCCCGGCCCGCGAGCCACGACCGCCACCGATCGACATCAGGCGCGCGCCGCAGGTTCTCCACCAGCCGGCGACGGGAACCTCCAACCATGCCAGCGGCCAGATCCGCTAGGGCTCTGACCGGCGGCAGGCGCTGGCCCGCGGCCAGAGCATCCACCGCAGTGATCACCCGCCACGCATGAGCAGGCGCCAATGGACGGCCGGGGCCAGGCGCAGAGGACTCCCGTTCTCGGATCGCCGTGGCGTCCACGAGCCACACCCCGGACACACGCTCGCCGGGCAAGGCACCCAAACGCAGGAGCTGACGCACCCGGGCCTCCGAACGACCCAGACGGCGCGCAGCCTCGCCCACGCCGATCAGCTCCATGCCACAATTCTTCCTTACGCAGAAGATTTACCGCACATCGCTCGGTGCGTGAGCAGCGAAGGCTCGCGGTTATTGCGGGGCTGGCGCGGGTCGGTCAGGCCGGTTTGCCCGAATATGTTGCTAGTGAGACCCATGTTCATCGGGCCCGATGATCGTATACCGCGCGGGCTCGGCGCTGGCGAACGCGGGAAGATCGCGCAGAGGCCGCGCCCCCGGAAACGATGCGGACGTCCCAGGGAACGCGGCCTCGACGAGTCGGCGTCGCGCGATGAGCTAGACGCTCATCGGCTCTCCTCCGCGGTCAGCAGCTCCTGCCGGCCGCCCGACACCCGCTCCAGCACCAGCCGGACGGTGGTCGCGTCGCCCGCGTCGGCCGTGAGCTTGGCCGATTCGTACTCGTCACTGCGGAAGACCTCGCGGGTCAGCACCTCACCCGTCGCGGCGTCGACCAGCGAGGCGCGGAACACCGCGTCGCGGCCGAGGTCGGTCGGGAAGACGTGGCCGCTCACCGTGCCGTCGCCGCCGAACGCGACGACCGCCGCGCCGTGCTCGTTGGCGTTGGTGATGCTGTAGAGGTCCTGCGTCGGGAGGAAGGTCTCGGTCCAGGACTTCGTCTCGCCCGGGCCGAGCACGTCCGGCAGGAAGAACCGGTCCGAGACCCCGCCCCACGGCTCGACGTACGGCCGCGCGGAGCTGCCCTTCGAGTACGGGTTGGTGTCGAAGGAGCTGTTGAAGCCCCAGGTCCAGAACTTCATGCCGCGCGTGGTGTCGTTGTCCGAGACCCGGACGACGCCGGCCTCGTTCTCGTGGTTGACCGCACCCCACCAGTCACCCTGCGGGTTGGCGGGCAGCTCCAGGCCGTACGCGATGCCGCCGGTCTGGCTGCCGGTCTGCCAGCGTGAGAGGTAGCGCATGTTGTCGAAGTACAGCTCGCGGCCGGCCTCGCTGTTCGCCGGGGCGTCGGGATTCACCCGGCGCTCGACGTCGGCCATCCAGGTGTAGGCGGAGTCGCGGCGCACCTTCTCAAGCGGGGTCAGGTGCTCCATGGTCGGGGAGCCGTCGTGCAGCTCCGCGCCCGGGCCGAGCGTGGTCAGCGTCCAGTACTCGTACTCCTTGGCCACGCCGTTCGGGTTGTGCAGCGACACGTCCATGTCGACGACCGGGCGGTCCTTGTAGACCGTGTAGCCGACCTCGATCTCGATGCCCGTGGCGCCGTAGCGGAACCGGCCGTCCTGACGGTGGTTGATCGTGTCGGTCTTCGTCATGGTGATCGTCACCTGGTCGTCGGTCTCGGTGATCTCGTAGTCCCACGGCAGGAACCAGTACTTGCCGTGCTCGGCCTCGGAGAACGTCGGCGCGATGCCGCCCCACACCATCAACCAGTTCGCGTAGAACGGCGAATTGTTGCCGTGCCCGTACGGGGTCCCGACGGGGTTCGCGTACAGCAGGTCGTGGCCGGTCGGCTTGTAGATCAGCGAGAGCAGCCGGGCGCCGTAGTCGGGCGTGAACGTCGCCTTGATGTACTTGTTCTCGACGACGATCGCGTCGACCTCCTCCTCGACCACGCGGTCGCTGACGTTCGCCGCGTCGACCCGGTAGTTCGGCACCGGAGTGTTCTGCGCGAACGTGTAGTCGTAGTGCGTGAACGTGGTCGACGCGTCCTCGTCGACCGTCAGGTAGTCGCGGTCGCGCGGGTCGTAGTCCGGGCCGCGGTCCGGCAGGCCGGCGGTCGGCGCGGTGAATTCCAGCGTCTCGGCCGCGGCGTTGGTGACGCCCGCGACGTCGGTGACGCTGCCGGCCAGCAGCGTGACCGCGCCCTCGGAGCCGCGCCGGAAGACGCTGCCCTCGGCCAGGCTGACCACGATGGTGCGCCGGTCCGCGAAGTACGCGGCGGTGTGCCGCAGCTCGCCGCTCAGGTCGCTCGGCTCGCCGGGCGTGCCGGACGGGTCCGCGTCGGCATCGGCGACGGTGCCGCTGATGTCGAGGATCGTCGCCAGCTCGTCGGCGGTCAGGCTGTCACCCGTCGTGCCGGTGCGCGGGGTCTCCAGCACCGGGCGGGCGCCGGTGGCGTTCGGCCGCCAGGTGGGCAGCGTCGCAAGCTCGGCGATCTTGTGGTCGAAGGTGACGGTCAGCTGCCGGCGGTCGTCGCTCACCTCGACGCTGTGCAGGCCGTTGGCGTGCGGCTGGCCGCTGCCGCTGAACGTGGTGGCACCGCCGACCAGGGCGACCGGGTCCACGCGGCCGGCGCTGGTGCGCAGCGCGGCGTTGACCTGGGTGCCGGTCGGATTGCCGAGCAGGGTCAGCGTGTGCTGCTGTCCGGCGGCGAGGTCGGCGTTCAGGTAGACGTCGAAGACCCGGGAGTCCGACCCCGGCACCTTCTCGACATACGTCGCCGCGACGCCGCCGACGGTGATGCGGCTCGGGTTGGTCGTGTAGGTGCGCGACGGCATCCCGGCCAGGATGCTCTGCGCGAACGTGACACGGACCAGGCGCGACGTGAGGGGCTGGACGCTCTCGACGGTGGCGAGCCCGGCGGCCGCTCCCGTTCCGGCGAACCCGAAGCGGGCGGTCTCGTCACCGGCCAGCGCGCTGCCGTCGGCGGCCCGGATGCGCAGCTCGTCGAAGGTCGAGCCGGCGCCGTCGAGCCACAGCTCGTACTCGCCTCCGGCCGTCAGGGTGGTCGTGGCCGGCAGGACGATCCGCAGCGTGTCCTGCTCCGGGGTGTCGACGGTGAAGACCTCGGCGCCGAGCGCCTGCAGGTCGGCCCCGTTCAGGGCGGCGTCGGGCTGACCGTCGGTGCCGCCGTCGACGTGGATAAAGGGCCGGACGGCGTTCGCGTTGGCCTCGACGTACTGACGGAGGCCCTCGTCCAGCGCGCGGTCGAAATCGATCTCGATGGTCTTGTCGTCCGGGGCGCTCACACCCTCGATCGACAGGCCCTCGTCGGCGCCGGCCGTCCGCGAGCTCGTCAGCGGGATCAGCGCCGCCAGAACGAGCAGGATGGCGAGACCGATCGACATCGACCTGCATCTGTGCAGCCGTACACCCGTGATCATCGGGCAACCTCCTACGTAGGACGTCGTCGTCTTTTGTGAGTGGTGGAGTGAAGCTGCGAGAACGTTCCCAAATACGAACAAAGTTCGTTATTATGGACGCGAACGTACTGCGATGATTCGACCCTCGTCAAGACACGGCGACGGGGCCCGAACGGACGGGGAGAGGAGAGCCATGCCCGGCTCCAAGGTCGTGCGGTCGGTCGACCGTGCGCTGGAAATCGTGGAACTGCTGGCCCGCAGTGAGCGGCCGCAGACGCTCGCGGAACTGTCGCACACCCTGGACATCCCCAAGAGCACCCTGCACGCGCTCCTCTGGACCCTGACCGGCCGCGGGTGGATCGAGTCCGACGAGGCGAGCGGCCGGTTCCGCATCGGGCTGCACGCCCTGCTGGTCGGCCGCTCCTACGTCGAGTCCGACAGCCTGATCGCCATGTCCGGCGCCGTCCTCGACCAGCTCGCCGCCGAGACCGGCGAGACCGTCCACATCGGCCGCCTCGACGGCACGTCGATCGTCTACCTGGACAAGCGCGAGTCGGTCCACCCGCTGCGGCTGTTCTCCGCCATCGGCCGGCACCTGCCCGCGTTCACCACCGCCCTCGGCAAGTCCATCCTCGCCGAACTCCCCGAGGACCAGCTCGAGGCGCAGCTCCCCCAGCCGCTCACCCGTCTGACGCCGCACACCATCACCGACCTGGGAGCGCTGCGGGCGGATCTGGCGCTGACGAGGGAGCGTGGGTACGCCGTCGACAACGAGGAGAACAGCGAGGGGATCAAGGGGTTCGCGGTGGCGCTGCGGACGTCGGAACCGCCGCACGACGCGTTGAGCTGCGCGATCCCGGTCGCCCGCATCCACGACGACACCGAGGAGACGGTGGTCGCCCGGCTCCGCGAGGCCGCCGACCGGATCCGCGGCCGGGTCTCCTCGCGCGCGTTCTGAGGCCGGCGAACCGGGGACTCCCAGCCCAGATGATCACGTTCACCACCGAATCCCGGGTCGCACCAGGCCTGCAACCGTGGTGAGGCTCGGGCACACCTGGTGATGACCCGCCGCGCAGCCGGAAAGCGGTTGCACGTCCTTCCCTGTCGCGTCCCAACCACGGACCCCGCCACCGTCCCCAGGAGCCCCCACCGAACCTTGACGGGCCGATCGGGCCGGTTGTAGCGTCGCCGCGCAGCATTTGGAACATTGTTCGCATTTAGGAACGTATGAGCGGGCTGGGCTCCGCAACGACGACCACGAACGCCGCTCCTGCCGCCGGTGCCCGGTCACGACTTCCGAGCCTCGTAGGAGCCCCGTTGAGCGACCAGCCCAGGCACTTCGACTACGCCGATCTGACGGCGTTCACCACCGCGGTCCTGCAGGCGGTCGGGTGTTCCGCCACCGAGGCCCGCCGCGTCGCCAAGTGCCTGGTCGAGGCGGACGCCCGCGGCCTGCCGTCGCACGGGCTGTTGCGGCTGCCGTTGTACGTGTCGTCGGTGGAGGCCGGCGGGATCGTGCCGGACGCACCGATGTCGTGGGCCCACGAGTACGGCGCGACGGCGACCCTCGACGCCGGGTTCGGGTTCGGGCACACCGCCATCGCCCTGGCGATCGACAAGGCGGGCGGCCTCGCGCGGACCTACGGGTGCGCCGTCGTCGGGGTGCGGCGCAGCACCCACTTCGGCATGGCCGCGCCCTGGGTGGAGCGGCTGGCCGCGCGCGGTATCGTGACGTTCGTGCTGTCGAACACGGGCCCGTCGATGGCACCGTTCGGCTCGGCCGAACCGCTGCTTGGCACCAACCCCATCTCCATCGGTTTCCCGGTCGACGGCCGGCCGCCGGTGGTGCTCGACATGGCCACGTCCGCCGGCGCGTTCGGGCGCATCGTCGCGGCGGCCAAGAACGGCGGCGAGATCCCCGAGGGCTGGGCGCTCGACGCCGCGGGAGCGCCGACCACCGACCCCGAGGCCGCCCTCAAGGGCGTGCTGCTGCCGTTCGGCGAGCACAAGGGATCCGGCCTGGCCATCGCCATCGAGCTGCTGGCCGCGGCGCTGCCGGGCGCGCTTCTCAGCCACCAGATCACCGACATCTGGGTCGACCCCGGATCACGCATGGGCACCGGGCACCTCGTCATCGCGATCCACCCCGGCAGCCTCACCGGCACGAACACCTACACCGAGCAGGCCACCGAGCTCGTCGACCGCGTGTCGACGAGCACCCTCGCCGCCGGCCACCCCGCCGTCCGGCTGCCCGGCGACGTCGAGCGGCACCAGTCCGATGCGGCGCACGAGGGCGGCGTCGCGCTGGCGGAGAGCACGACGGCCGACCTCGACCGGCTCGCGAGCCGGTTCTCGCTCACCCGCATCCAGCCCATCGACACCACTCACCGCAACGAGGCAAAGGAGTAGTCCAGTGGGGGCCCTGGAAGGCAGCAGCATCCTCTTCATCACCGCGCACGAGTTCGAAGACGTCGAGGTCCTGTACCCGCTGCTCAGGTTCAGCGAGGAGGGCGCCGCCATCACCATCACGTACCCACCGAAGGACATACCGGGGCACTTCTCGCCGCGCTCCTACGCCCCGGACAAGCCGATCACCGGCCGGTTCGGCACCACCATCCCGTTCGTTGTCCTCGAGGAGGGCAAGCGCTGGCGGCAGGCGCCCACGAGCGAGATCGACATCGCCGCGTTCGACGCCGTCTTCCTGCCCGGCGGGTTCGGGCCCGACGCCGTCCGGCTGCACACGCCGTCGCGGCGGCTGGTGGCCGAGGCCCACCGGGCCGGCAAGGTCGTCGCGTCGATCTGCCACGGCCCGCAGGTCATGATCTCGACCGACCTGCACGAGGGCACCGACCTCGTCCGCGGCCGCCGCTGCACCGCCTACGCCGCCGTGCAGGACGACCTGAAGAACGCCGGCGGCATCTTCGTCGACGAGCCGGCGGTGGTCGACGGGAACGTCGTCACCGGACGCGTCCCCGACGACCTGCCGGAGTTCTGCAAGGCGACCATCGAGCTGATCGCCCAGCGGGTGCGGGCGGCGGCCACCGCCTAGGGCGCGTCTCCTTATTGGCGTAGCCAGATGGTGACGGCGGCGAGCACGACGCCTCCGCGATAGGTGAGGGCGAGCT
>NZ_QUAL01000001.1 GCF_003579925.1 Jiangella rhizosphaerae
CATCGCTCAACAACGACTCACGCGACATGACCCCAACAATCGCGGCCCACACCGCCAATCTTTAGGAGACACGCCCTAGGCCCCCTGAGATGATCACGTTCACTACGAAATCCCGTGTCGAACTACGCCTGCAATCGTGTCGACGCTCGAGGAATCCTCGTGATGGGGCGGGTCCACCGGACGGTGGACACCGGATCCCACCACGCGGTGCTCCCGGACGGCATGGTCCGGCGGGGATCGTGGAGTCATGACCACATCCACCGCGATCCGGGTCCGCGGGCTGCGCAAGGCCTACGCCGGAGTCCCCGCCGTCGACGGGCTCGACCTCGACGTCGCGCACGGCGAGGTGTTCGCCCTGCTGGGGCCGAACGGCGCCGGCAAGACCACGACCGTCGAGATCCTGGAGGGCTACCGCCGCCGCGACGCCGGGGAGGTGAGCGTCCTCGGCGCCGACCCGGCCCGGCCGGACGCCGGTTGGCGCGCCCGCATCGGCATCGTGCTGCAGAGCTCCGGCGGCCACGACGAGCTGACCGTCGACGAGCTGGTGCGGCACTTCGCCGGCTACTACCCCGACGCGCGCGACCCGGACGAGGTGATCGCCGCCGTCGGGCTGGAGGAGAAGCGCGCGACGCGGGCACGGCACCTGTCCGGGGGACAGCGCCGCCGGCTCGACGTCGCGCTGGGCATCCTGGGGAACCCGGCGCTGCTCTTCCTCGACGAACCGACCACCGGGTTCGACCCGGAGGCGCGGCGGGAGTTCTGGGCGCTCATCTCCTCGCTCGCCGACGGCGGCACGACGATCATCCTCACCACCCACTACCTCGACGAGGCCGAGCATCTGGCCGACCGCGTCGGCGTCATCACCGCGGGCCGGATCGTCGCCCTGGACACGCCCGGCCGGCTCGGCGGCCGCGACCAGGACCTGGCCGTCGTCACCTGGACCGAGGGCGGCCGGCCGCGCACCGAACGGACCGCCGAGCCTGCGGCGCTCGTCGGCCGGCTGGCGCAGCGCCTGGGCGGCGAGGTGCCGGGGCTCACCGTCAGCCGGCCGACCTTGGAGGACGTGTACCTGCGGCTGATCGGACAGCCGGCCGAGACCCTGGAGGTCGTGTCATGAGCGCCACGGTGAGCCCGGCCCGCATCGCGCGGTCCCGCGCCACGCTGGAGATCAAGAGCTACTTCCGCGAACGCGACTCGCTGATCTTCTCGTTCCTGTTCCCGATCATCATGCTGGGCATCTTCGCGGTCGCGTTCGGCGGCGAGGACGTCGGACAGGACAGCGGCGCCCCCGTCGACTTCGCCCAGTACTTCCTGCCCGGCATGGTCGCCTCCGGCATCATGCTGGTGAGCTTCCAGACGCTCGCGATCAGCCTCGCCGTGGAGCGCGACGACGGCACGCTCAAGCGGCTGCGCGGCACGCCGATGCCGGCGGTGTCGTACTTCCTCGGCAAGGTCGGCATGATCCTCGTCGTCGGGCTGAGCCAGATCGCGCTGCTGCTGGCGGTGGCGGCGCTCGCGTTCGGGGTCGAGCTGCCGGCCGAGCCGGCGAAGTGGCTGACGTTCGCCTGGTGCTACGTGCTGGGCACGGCCGGTGGCGCCGTCCTGGGCATCGCGTACTCGTCGCTCCCGCGCTCGGCCAAGAGCGCCTCCGCCGTCGTCGTCGGGCCGCTCATCATCCTCCAGTTCATCTCGGGCGTGTTCTTCGTCTTCAGCGACCTGCCAAGCTGGCTGCAGAACGTCGCCTCGGTGTTCCCGCTGAAATGGCTGGCCCAGGGGATGCGTTCGGTGTTCCTGCCCGACGGCTTCGAGGACCTGGAGGTGTCCGGATCATGGCAGCACGGCCCGACGGCGCTGATCCTGTCGCTGTGGCTGATCGCCGGCCTGGTGATCTGCGTCCGGACGTTCCGGTGGCAGCGCACGGGCGAGGGCTGAGCGCCGGCGACGGCGTGCCCGCGCGCAGCAGCGTCGCCGAGCTCGACGCGTTCTGGCAGCGCACCACGGTCGCCTGGCACTCGGTCTACCTGGGGCTGCTGGGGCTGCTGGCGCTGATCATCGGCAGCTCCGGCGACCTCTCCAGCCGCGACCGGCTGACCGGTCTGCTCGCGGTGACGGCGATGGTGGTCGTCTACCTGTTGATCGGGCGGCGGCTGCTGGGTACCGAGGAACACGGCTGGCAGGCGGTGACGCAGCTGCTGGCCAGCTGGGCCGGTCTCTACGTCCTCATCGGCATCGGCATCTTCGACGCGTACTTCCTGCTGTTCGGGCTGATCCCGCACATCTGGGTGTTCCTCCCGACCCGCTGGGCCGCGGGCGGCACGTGCGTGCTGCTCCTCGGTCTCGCGGCGGCCGAGGTGGGCCACGACGGCTGGAGCATGGAGACGGTGCGCGACGTCGTCCCGCAGGCCGCGCTGCAGATCGGGCTGTCGCTGCTGATGGGCCTGTTCATCAGCCACGTGTTCATCCAGGCGGAGAAGCGGGCCATGCTCATCGACGAACTGGAGCGCACTCGCGGCGAGCTGGCGCAGCTCGAGCACTCCCGCGGCGTGCTGGCCGAGCGCGAGCGGCTCTCGCACGAGATCCACGACACCCTGGCCCAGGGCTTCACCAGCATCCTCACGCTGGCGCAGGCCATCGAGGTGGCGCTGGACCGCGACCCCGGCGCCGTCCGCGACCGGCTGGCGCTGCTGGAGCAGACGGCCCGCGACAACCTGGCCGAGGCGCGGGCCCTGGTCAGCTCGCTGGCGCCGGTCAGCCTGCAGGACGCCACGCTGCCCGAGGCGATCGAACGCATCGCCGCCCGGTTCGCCGACGAGACCGGTCTCGACGTGAGCGTGCAGATCGCCGGCACCGCACCGCCGCTGCCGGCGAACGTCGAGGTCGTCCTGCTGCGCACCGCCCAGGAGGCGCTGACGAACGTACGCAAGCACGCCGGCGCCCGCCGGGTCGTCGTCGCGCTGCGCTTCCAGCCCGGCACGACCACGGTCGCCGTCGTCGACGACGGGCGCGGCTTCCTGCCGGGCGCGGCGACACTGGACGGCTACGGCCTGCGCGGCATGCGGGCGCGGGTCGAGCAGGTGGGCGGGCTGCTCGAGATCGTCAGCACACCGGGCGCCGGGACCACCGTCCGTGCCACCGTCGGGCCGACGCCCAGGTAGCGTGGGCGGCCGTGACGACGTTGCGGCTGCTGCTGGTCGACGACCACCCGGTCGTGCGGACGGGGCTGGCCGGCATGCTGGGCGCCGAGGACGACTTCGAGGTGGTCGGTGAGGCCGGTGACGGCGAGGAGGCGCTGGTGCTGGCCCGCCGGCTGCGTCCCGACGTGATCCTCATGGACCTGCGCATGCCCCGGCTCGACGGCGCCGAGGCGACGGCGCGCATCCTGGCCGAGCTGCCCGGCGTCCGGATCCTGGTGCTGACCACGTACGACACCGACACCGACATCGTCCGCGCGGTCGAGGCGGGAGCCACCGGCTACCTGCTCAAGGACACGCCGCGGGTGGATCTGGCGGCCGCCGTGCGGGCGGCGCACCGGGGCGAGACCATCCTGGCGCCGCCGGTCGCGGCCCGCCTGGTGCACCGGCTGCGGGCGCCGTCGTTACCGCCGCTCACCCCGCGCGAACGCGAGGTGCTGGCCGCCGTCGCCACGGGGCTGTCCAACGCCGAGATCGGACGGGCCCTGCACATCGGCGAGGCGACGGTGAAGACGCACCTGCTGCGGGTCTTCGCCAAGCTCGGCGTCGACGACCGCACCGCCGCGGTGACGACGGCGTACGCGCTGGGCATCCTGACCCCGCCGGGGCCGTCACCGGCCCCTTGACCGGCCCGTTGACCACGCCCGGCCATACTGTGGGCATGTCTCCAACCCGGACGCGGGTGGCCCGGCTGGCGCTGCGGCCCACCATCGGCATCGACATCGGCGGCACCAAGGTCGCCGCCGGCGTCGTCGATCCCGAGGGCACCATCATCGAGCGCACCCGCCGCGAGACGCCGAGCAAGAGCAAGAGCCCCCGCGTCGTCGAGGACACCATCGCCGACGTCGTGGCCGAGCTCGGCGCCCGTCACCACGTCCTCGCGGTCGGCATCGGCGCCGCCGGTTTCGTCGACGGCACGCAGTCGTCCGTGCTGTTCGCCCCGCACCTCGCCTGGCGCAACGAGCCGCTGCGCGACGCCGTCCAGCGCCGCATCGGGCTGCCCGTGGTCGTCGACAACGACGCCAACGCCGCGCTGTGGGCCGAGTGCCGGTTCGGCGCCGCGCAGGGCGAGTCGCACGTGGTGTGCGTCAACCTCGGCACCGGCATCGGCGGCGGCGTCGTCCTCGACGGCGTCCTGCACCGCGGCCGGTTCGGCGTCGCCGGCGAGTTCGGGCACATGGTGGTCGTCCCGGGCGGGCACCGCTGCGAGTGCGGCAACCGCGGCTGCTGGGAGCAGTACGCCAGCGGCAACGTCCTGGTCCGTGAGGCGCGTGAGCTGGTGCTGAACGGCTCGCCCGTCGCCTACCGCATCGCCGAGACCTGCCAGGGCGACCCGTCGCGCATCACCGGCCCGATGATCAGCGCGCTGGCCGCGCAGGGCGACCCCGCGGCGCTGGAGCTGCTGGAGGACATCGGCCACTGGCTGGGCGTCGGGCTGGCCAACCTGGCCGCCGCGTTCGACCCCGGCCTGTTCGTCATCGGCGGCGGCGTGTCCGACGTCGGCGACCTGCTGTTGGACCCGGCGCGGACGACGCTGCGGCGGACGCTGACCGGCCGCGGCTTCCGTCCCGAGGCGAAGGTGGTCCGGGCGGCGCTGGGCAACGACGCCGGCCTCATCGGTGCCGCCGACCTCGCCCGGCGCGAGCGCGCCCGCCGCCGTCGCGACCGCGCCAAGCTGGTCACGACGCGGCTGCTGCTCCCGCGACGGCGCGAGCTCACCGGGAACGGCACGCCGATCCGCCGCAGCGCGCGCCGCACCGGCGGTACCGGCACCGCCATCGAGCCGGCCGGCCGCCGGGCGAACGGGACCTGGCGCCGCAGCGCCCCCTGAATGACCACGTTCACCACCCGCTCCCGTCCCACACGAGGCCTGCGGCCCTCGTGATGCCCGGATGATCCTGGTGATGCCTGGCCGGACTCGAGGGAAAGCTATTGCCGGCCCTATTCCGGGCGGACCGCGTGTGCATCACGAGGACTGCCCCTGCATCACGAGGGCTGCAGGCCTCGTGTGGAACGGAATTCCCTGGTGAACGTGATCATTCCGGGGAAGGGCAGCCGGGGCGGGACCGGCCGGGCGGCGTCAGTAGGAGTAGAAGCCGCGGCCGGTCTTGCGGCCGTGCTCGCCGGCGTCGACCATGCGGCGCAGCAGCTCGGGCGGGAAGAACTTGGGATCGGCGGTCTCGTCCCAGATGTTCGACGTGGCGTGGTGCAGGACGTCGACACCGGTGAGGTCGGTGGTGGCCAGCGGTCCCATGGCGTGGCCGAAGCCGAGTCTGCAGGCGACGTCGATGTCCTCGGCCGAGGCGACGCCGGACTCGCAGAGCTTGACCGCCTCGACGACCAGCGCGCTGATCAGCCGCGTGGTGACGAACCCGGCCACGTCGCGGTTGACGACGATGCACGTCTTGCCGGCGGACTCGGCGAACTCGCGGGCCGCCGCCAGCGTGGCGTCGGACGTGTGCAGGCCGCGGACCAGCTCGCACAGCGCCATCATCGGCACGGGCGAGAAGAAGTGGGTACCGACCACCGACTCGGGCCGCCGCGTGGCCGCGGCGATCTTCGTGATCGGGATGGCGCTGGTGTTCGTGGCCAGGACCGCGCCGTCGCGGCAGATGCGGTCGAGCTCGGCGAAGAGCTCGCGCTTGACGTCGACGTTCTCGAAGACCGCCTCGACGACGATGTCCGCCTCGCCGACGGCGTCGAGGTCGGTGGTCGTGGTGATGCGGCCGAGGGCGGCGTCGCGGTCGGCCTCGGTCAGCTTGCCCTTCTCGACGAACTTCGCGGTGCTCGCCTCGATGGCCGCGCGGCCCCGGGCGACGGCGTCGTCGTCGAGGTCGCGCAGCACGACGTCCCAGCCGCCGGTCGCCGCCACCTGGGCGATGCCCGATCCCATCAGGCCGGCTCCGACGACGGCCACGCTGCGTGCCATGCTGACTACCTTCCTGCTGGTTCGTTCGGCTCGGTCGCGATGTCGGGGTCGGTGCGCATGGCCGGCTCGATCGGCGCCGGCGTGCCGGCCGAGAGCGCGACGGCGACGGGCGGCCGCCGCCGCTGGCGCCAGCGCTCCCACAGGTGTGCGACGACCATGACGGCGGCGACGTACAGCCAGCCGAGGAGGACGTCGACGACGTAGTGCTCGCCGCCGTAGACCAGCGTGAACGCCATGGCCAGCGGGTACGCCGCGACGGGCACCCTCAGCCACCAGCGCTTCGCCAGCGGCCAGAGCGTCACCGCGACCAGCATGGCGAACCCGGCGTGCAGCGACGGCAGCGCCGCCACCTCGTTGGCACCGCCCTGGGCGTCGGACAGCCATGCGTGGGCGCTGCGCAGCCCCAGCTCGTTCCAGCCACGGCCGACCAGCCGGTAGACGGGGTCGTCGATGTCGCCGGTGCGGGCCGATGCATACCACGGCGGCGCGGCCGGCAGCAGCACGTAGGTGAGCAGGCCGGCGTAGGTGAGCAGCAGCACCCGCCGGATGTAGGACACCCACAGCGGCCGCGACCACATGTAGAAGGCGGCGGCCAGCACCCACGGCACGACGAAGTGGCTGAAGTAGACGATCGCCGCGCCGACGTCCCACCAGCGCACCGTCGACTCGAACAGCTGCTGCTGCAGCCACACCGTCGGGATGGTGTCGCCGAACAGCCAGCGCTCGATGTCGACGACCTCGCCGACGCGCAGCGGCATGCCGAGGGTGTCGGCGATGCCCCGGGTGTGGTCGTAGATGATCAGCGCCGCCAGCAGCGGCAGCCAGTCGAGGAACGTGCGCACGTGCTCGCGCCACGGCCGGCCGATCTTGATCGCGATCATCCCGGCGATGATCCAGCCGGTCTGCCCGACGCGGTCCATCGGGATGCCCTCGACGGCGCAGTAGACCAGCAGGACGACGAGGTAGACGGACAGGCAGACGCGGCCCGGGGTCACCCAGCTGCGCCACCGGTCGCCGGGCGGTGCCGCGGCCTCCGTCTCGTCAGTCATCGAAGTGGTCCGGGTCGGGCTCGCGGACCACGTCGGCGCCCAGGGACCGGAGCTGGCCGACGAAGTCGGGGTAGCCGCGGTCGATGTGATGGACGGCGGACACAAGCGTCTCGCCCTCGGCCAGCAGGCCGGCCAGCACCAGGCCGGCGCCGGCGCGGATGTCGGTGGCGACGACCGGGGCGCCGGACAGCACCGGCCGGCCGCGGACGACGGCGTGGTGGCCGTCGATGCGGACCTCGGCGCCCAGGCGGACCAGCTCGTTGACGAACATGAACCGGGCCTCGTACACGTTCTCGGTGATCATGGCGGTGCCCTCGGACACCGCGTCGAGCGCGACGATCATGGGCTGCAGGTCGGTCGGGAAGCCCGGGTACGGGAGCGTGACGACGTCGATGGCGCGCGGCCGCCCGGACATCGCCACCCGCAGCCCGGCCGGGCCGGACTCGACGGTGGCGCCGGCGGCGGCCAGCTTGTCGAGGACGATCTCGAGGTGCTCGCCGCGGCCGTTGGCGATGGTGATGTCGCCCCGCGTCATGACGGCGGCGACGCCCCACGTGCCGGTGACGATGCGGTCGGGGATGGTGGTGTGCTCGGTCGGGTTCATGGAGTCGACGCCCTCGACCCGCAGCGTCGAGGTGCCGGCGCCGTCGATCTTGGCACCCATGTCGCCGAGCATGCGGCAGATGTCGACGATCTCGGGCTCGCGGGCGACGTTGTCGATGACCGTGGTGCCCTTGGCCAGAACGGCGGCCATGAGGATGTTCTCGGTGGCGCCGACGCTGGGGAAGTCGAGCCAGATGCTGGTGCCGTGCAGTCCCTTGGGCGCCCTGGCCACCACGAAGCCGTGCTCGATCTCGACCTGCGCGCCGAGCTTCTCCAGCCCCGCCATGTGCATGTCGAGCCCGCGCGAGCCGATGGCGTCGCCGCCCGGCAGCGCGACGTTCGCCGCGCCGCAGCGGGCCACCAGCGGGCCGAGCACGCAGATGGACGCCCGCAGCCGGCGCACGAGGTGGTACGGCGCCTCGTGGTCGATCTTCGCCGGGACGTCGATGGTGACGGTGCCGCCGTCGCGGTGGACGTCGGCGCCGAGCTGGCGCAGCAGCTCGCCCATGTAGTCGACGTCGGTGATGGTGGGGACGTCGTGCAGAACGGTGCGTCCCTCGGCCAGCAGCGCCGCCGCCATCAGCTTCAGTGCGCTGTTCTTCGCGCCGCTGACCCGGACCTCACCCCGCAGGGAGCTCCCCCCGGTGACCCGAAATCTCTCCACGCCAGCTGAACCCTTTCGCCGTTCCGATGAACGGTACGCCCCGAGGGCGTCACCCGACGAACTGACCCCCGGGGGGCGCCGCCTCGAGCCAGGTGACGAACGCGGTGGCCGCGGCCTCGGTCATGGACACCTCGACGGTGGCGCCGCCGGACCGGCAGACCAGCACGACATGGCCGGCGGGCAGCTCGTAGCTCTCCTCGGTGTCCGGCTGGCGGCGGCTGTCGACGCCCAGCTCGCTGCGCCGGAACGTCCGCTTGGGCCAGGTGGTGAAGCTGAAGGTGCGGAACCACTCGAGGGTGTCGTCGCGGTAGCGCCCGATGCCGAACGCCCAGCCGCCGGACCAGCCGTCGTGGCTGTCGCCGCGCACGCACATGTCGAAGCCACCGTCACGCTGCAGAATGCCCCGGCGGACGTACAGGGCGAGGAGGACCAGCACGGCGGCGAGCGCGAGCGCACCCAGCACCAGCAGGGTCCACGACACCAGCGCCACCGATCACCTCCCCCGAGCGTGTACCGATGCTCTCAGATCTATCGGCTCGCCGCGACGTCGAGCCTCGCCTGCGCCCAGCGGCGCGTGCCGTCGCCGTCGTCGCCCAGCTCCGCGAGCTCGGCCTCGGCGGCGGCGACGTCGATCTCGTCGGCGAGCTCGGCCTGCTCGGCCAGGATCGCGATGTGGTTCTGCGACACCGACAGGAACCCGCCGGACACGGCCACCACGACGGCCTCGCCGCCGGTCGAGCGCACCGTCACGGGGCCGGCGACCAGCAACCCGAGCACCGGCTCGTGACCGGGCATGATGCCGATCTCGCCCTCGGGCGTGCGCGCGATGACGATCGAGGCCTCGCCGGACCAGACCTTGCGGTCGGCGGCCACCACCTCGACGTTCAGATCTTCGGCCACGATCTCTCCCTTTCTCCCCGTGATCGACAGGGAGCCGCCTCCCGATCGGGTGCGGCTCCCTGGTCGATCGAGCGGTACCGGCTCAGGACGCGAGCTCGCGCGCCTTCTTCTCGGCGTCCTCGATGTTGCCGACGTAGCTGAACGCCTGCTCGGGCAGGTGGTCGTACTCGCCCTTGGTGATGGCGTCGAACGACTCCAGCGACTCCGACAGCGGGACGAACACGCCCGGCTGGCCGGTGAACGACTCGGCCACGAACATGTTCTGCGAGAGGAACCGCTGCAGGCGGCGGGCCCGGTTGACCGTGACCTTGTCCTCCTCGGACAGCTCGTCGACACCGAGGATGGCGATGATGTCCTGCAGCTCCTTGTACTTCTGCAGGATCTCCTTCACCCGGGTCGCGATGCGGTAGTGGTCCTCGCCGACGTACGCGGCGTCGAGGATCCGGCTGGAGGAGTCCAGCGGGTCCACGGCCGGGTAGATGCCCAGCTGCGAGATGGGCCGCGAGAGCACCGTCCGGGCGTCGAGGTGCGCGAACGCGGTGTGCGGCGCCGGGTCGGTGATGTCGTCGGCCGGGACGTAGATGGCCTGCATCGACGTGATGGAGTGACCACGCGTCGAGGTGATGCGCTCCTGCAGCTCGCCCATCTCGTCGGCCAGCGTCGGCTGGTAACCGACGGCGGACGGCATGCGGCCGAGCAGCGTGGACACCTCGGAGCCGGCCTGCGTGAACCGGAAGATGTTGTCGATGAACAGCAGCACGTCCTGCTTCTGGACGTCGCGGAAGTACTCGGCCATCGTCAGCGCCGACAGCGCGACCCGCATGCGGGTGCCCGGCGGCTCGTCCATCTGGCCGAACACCAGCGCGGTGTCCTTGAGGACGTTGGCCTCGCCCATCTCGACCCAGAGGTCGTTGCCCTCACGGGTGCGCTCGCCGACACCGGCGAACACCGAGGTGCCACCGAAGTTCCGCGCGACACGGGTGATCATCTCCTGGATGAGCACCGTCTTGCCGACACCGGCGCCACCGAACAGGCCGATCTTCCCACCCTGGATGTACGGGGTGAGGAGGTCGAGCACCTTGATGCCGGTCTCGAGCATCTGGGTGCTGCCCTCGAGGTCGGCGAACGGCGGCGGGTCGCGGTGGATCTCCCAGCGCTCGTTGACCTCGATCGACGACTCGTCGGTGTCGAGCGGCTTGCCGAGGGCGTTGAACACGTGGCCCTTGACGCCGTCGCCGACCGGCACGGAGATGCCCCTGCCGGTGTCGCGGACGACCGCGCCGCGGACCAGGCCGTCGGTCGGCTGCATGGAGATGGCCTTCACCAGGCCGTCGCCGATGTGCTGCTCGACCTCGAGGGTCAGCGTGCGGTCGCCGCCGGCCTCATCGGCCAGCTTCACGTCGACCTCGAGCGCGTTGTAGATGGCGGGCATGTGGCCGCCGCCGAACTCGACGTCGACGACAGGTCCGATGACCCGGACCACCCGGCCTGTAGCAGCAGCGGTGGTCTCTGCTGTGTTTTCGATGGTGGCAGTCATGAGGTCCTACTCGCTCCCTGCGGCCGCCAGCGCGTCCGCGCCGCCGACGATCTCGCTGATCTCCTGGGTGATCTCGGCCTGGCGTGCCGAGTTGGACTCGCGGGTGAGCGACTCCTGCAGCTCACCCGCGTTGTCCGTGGCGTTCTTCATGGCCCGGCGCCGGGCCGCCCACTCCGACGCGGCGGCGTCGAGCAGCGCGGTGTAGACGAGGTTGCCGGCGTACTGCGGGAGCAGCGCGTCGAGCACCTCGTCGGCCGACGGCTCGAACTCGTAGAGCGGGAGCACGTCGGTGCGCGACGGCCGGCCGTTGGCGGATCCGGCCGACCCGCCCGGGCCGGAGGACCCGCCGTCGTCGGAGCGCACCGCGCCCGCCTCGGCGTGGTGGATCTCCTCGGGCACGTCCTCGACCATGATCGGGAACAGCCGTCGGGCCCGGACCTCCTGCGTGACCATGTTGCGGAAGTGCGTCGAGACGATGTGGATCTCGTCGACGCCGCCCTCCTCGGTGGGCGTGTTGATGGCCTCGAGGAGGTCGTCGGCGATCTTCCGGGCGTCGGCGTAGGCCGGCTTGCCGGTGAAGCCCACGTACTGGCCGCCGAGCTCGCGGCCGCGGAACGTGAACCAGGTGACGCCCTTCTTGCCGACGACGTAGGGCACGACCTCCTGGCCCTGGTCGCGCAGCAGGCCGGCCAGCGCCTCGCTCTGCCGGATGACGTTGGCGGAGTAGGCGCCGGCGAAGCCGCCGTCGCTGGTGACGACCAGGATGGCCGAACGACGCGGCTCCTCGACGCCCTCCAGCAGCGGGTTGTCGAGGCGGGCGCGCTCGGCGGCCGCCTCCATGGCCCGCACCAGCGCCTGACTGTACGGACGGGCCGCCTCGGCGAACTGCTGGGCCCGGGCGATCCGCGAGGTCGCGATCAGCTCCTGGGCGCGGGTGATCTTCTTGATCGAATCGACAGAGCGGATGCGCTGCCGCAGCTCACGAAGTTGTGCTCCCATGACGCGGGCGACCTCCCTTCAGTTCCTGGTCAGACGTGACGGTCACGGCTCACTCGTCCGCGTCGGGGCGGGCGGCCTCCTGGATGCTCTCGCGGTCGCGCTTGCGCCGGCGCAGCACCGTCAGGTCCTCCTCACCCTCGCCCAGGGCCTCGACCGGCTCGTCCTTGATCAGCGGCTGGCCCGAGACGGTGACGTACGTCTGCTTGAAGTCGTCGATCGCCTGCTCGAGCGTCTTGACGACCTCGTCGTCGAGCTTCCCGGAGGACTCGATGGTCGAGAACACCTGAGCGTGCTCGCGGGCGACGTAGTCGAGGAACTCGCCCTCGAACCGGCGGACGTCCTCGACCGGGACGTCGTCGAGTTTGCCCGTGGTGCCCGACCAGATCGAGACGACCTCGCGGCCGACCGCCAGCGGCGCCGACTGCGGCTGCTTCAGCAACTCGGTGAGCCGCTCGCCGCGGTCGAGCTGCGCCTTGCTGGTGGGGTCGAGGTCGGAGGCGAACGCGGCGAACGCCTTGAGCTCGTTGTACTGGGCGAGGTCGAGGCGCAGCGTACCGGCGACGGTCTTCATCGCCTTGATCTGCGCGTCGCCACCGACGCGGGAGACCGAGATACCGACGTTGATGGCCGGGCGCACACCCGAGTGGAACAGGTCGGTCTCGAGGAAGCACTGGCCGTCGGTGATGGAGATGACGTTGGTCGGGATGAACGCCGACACGTCGTTGGCCTTGGTCTCGATGATCGGCAGACCGGTCATCGAGCCGCCGCCGAGGTCGTCGGAGAGCTTCGCGCAGCGCTCGAGCAGCCGCGAGTGCAGGTAGAAGACGTCGCCCGGGTACGCCTCGCGACCCGGCGGGCGGCGCAGCAGCAGCGACACCGCGCGGTACGCCTCGGCCTGCTTCGACAGGTCGTCGAAGACGATGAGCACGTGGTAACCCTGGTACATCCAGTGCTGGCCGATGGCCGAGCCGGTGTACGGCGACAGGTACTTGAAGCCCGCGGCGTCGGACGCCGGCGAGGCGACGATGGTGGTGTACTCCAGGGCACCGGCCTCGTCCAGCTGCTGCCGGATGCCGGCGATGGTGGAGCCCTTCTGGCCGGTGGCGACGTAGATGCAGCGGACCTGCTTCTTCTTGTCGCCGCTCTTCCAGTTGTCCAGCTGGTTCAGGATGGTGTCGACGGCGACCGTGGTCTTGCCGGTCTGCCGGTCACCGATGATCAGCTGCCGCTGGCCCCGGCCGATCGGGGTCATGGAGTCGATGGCCTTGATGCCCGTCTGCAGCGGCTCGGCGACCTTCTGCCGCTGGACGACCGTCGGCGCCTGCAGCTCGAGGGCGCGGCGGCCCTCGGCCTGGATCTCGCCCAGGCCGTCGAGCGGCTTGCCCAGGGGGTCGACCACCCGGCCGAGGAAGCCGTCGCCGACCGGCACCGACAGGACCTCGCCGGTACGGCGGACCGTCTGGCCCTCCTCGATGCCGTCGTAGTCGCCGAGGACGACGACGCCGATCTCGCGGACGTCCAGGTTCAGAGCCAGCCCGAGGGTCCCGTCCTCGAACTCCAGCAGCTCGTTGGCCATGGCCGACGGCAGGCCCTCGACCCGGGCGATGCCGTCGCCGGCGATGACGACGTGGCCGATCTCTTCGCGGACGGCGGCCGCCGGCTGGTAGGACTCGACGAAGGCGTCGAGCGCCTCGCGAATCTCCTCGGGACGGATGCTCAGCTCCGCCATCGTTGCTCCTTCTCTAGCGCTCTTCGAACGGTGGTCTCAAGTCGGGGTGGTGCCGGTCAGCTCACCACGAGCTGGCGACGGGCGGCGTCCAGGCGGCTGGTCACGGTGCCGTCGACGACCTCGTCGCCGAGCTCGACCCTGATGCCGCCGACGACGTCGGGCTCGACGACGACGTTCAGCAGGACCGGACCGCCGGCGCGGACCGCCAGCGCCCGTTCCAGCCGTTCGCGGTGCTCGACGGCGAGCGGGGCGGCGACGTGCACCACTGCCACCCGGCGCTCGCGCAGGCGCGCCGCGAAGTCGGCGACGCGCGCCAGCTCCGCTTCCAGGCTACGCGCCCGGCGGTCGAGGACCGCGTGCTCGACGAGCGCGACGGTCTCAGGTGCGGCCTTGTCCTGCAGCAGCGTCCGCACCAGCTGCCGCCGTGCGTCGGCGGGAGCGGCGCGGTCGATCAGCGCCGAGCGCAGGTCGCGGTTGCCGCGCACGACCCGGCCGAACCGGAAGATCTCTTCCTCGACGGCGTCGAGGCGGCCGGCCGACCGGGCGGCCAGCAGCACCGCCTGGAGACCGAACTCCTCGACCGAGGAGGTGAGGTCGCCCGGGTTCGCCCACCGCTCCCGCACGGTCGCGGCGAGGACGTCCGTCGCGGCCGGCTCGACGCAGTCGCCGGCCAGCCGGCGAAGCAGCGCCTCGCGGTCGTCGGGCGTCCGGCCGGTGTCGGTGAGCGCGCGGCGCACCGACGGACGGGAGTCGAGCAGATTCGCGAACGCGAACAGAGCGTCGCCGACCGCCGACGCGCGGTCGGCGGCCTGGTCGACGATGCTCTCGAACCGCGAGCGCAGCTCGGTGCTGGTCTCGGCCATGCTCACGCGTCCCTCGCAGCCGCGGCGTCGGAGGCCTGGGCGGTCTCGAGGTCGGCCAGGAACCGCTCGACGACGCGGCGGGACCGCTCGTCGTCCTGCAGCGACTCGCCGACCACCTTGCCGGCCAGCGTGGTCGCCAGCGAGCCGACCTCGCCGCGCAACTCGCGCAGGACCTGCTCGCGCTCGGCCTGCAGCTGCGCCTCGGCCCGAGCGGCGACCCGCTTGGCCTCGGCCTCGGCGTCCTCGCGCGCCTGGGCGATGATGGCGGCACCCTGCTGCTTGGCGTCCTCGCGGATGCGAGCCGCCTCGCTGCGGGCGTCGGCCAGCTGAGCGCGGTACTCCTCGAGCAGCCGGTTCGCCTCGGCCTGGGCCTCCTCGGCCTTCTGCGCGCCGCCCTGGATCGCGGCGGCCCGCTCCGCGTACGTCCGCTCGAAGATCGGGTAGACCTTGGCGCGGAGGAAGAAGAACAGCAGCGCGAAGGCGACCAGACCGACGATCAGCTCGGACGTGTGCGGCAGCAGCGGATCGGGCCCGTCCTCCGCCGCTATCACCGCGATCGGTGCCATCGAGACAGTCATGATCAGAGCGCGAACGCGAGGCCGATGGCGATGATGAACAGCGCCTCGGCGAGCGCGAAGCCGAGGATCGCGATGCCCTGGAGAACGCTGCGAGCCTCCGGCTGGCGGGCCACGCCGTTGATGTAGGCAGCGAAGATCAGGCCGATACCGACGCCCGGGCCGATGGCCGCGAGGCCGAGACCGACCATGTTGAGCGAGCCTTCCATCTTCTTTCTTCCTTTCCCTTTTTAGGTGAAGCTCAGTGCTCGTGGGTCAGAGCGCCGCCGATGTAAATGGCGGAGAGCAGAGTGAAGACGTACGCCTGAAGAATCTGGACGAATGCTTCGAAGAAGGTCAGCACGATGCTGAACAGGATCGAGACGCTGCCCGCGGTGACGCCGACAAGACCCTGGTATTCGAAGATCAGGTACTCGCCGCCCAAAATCGTCAACAACAGCACCAGGTGACCGGCGAACATGTTGAACGTGAGACGGAGAGTGAGCGTGAAGGGCCGGACGATGAACGTGGAGAAGAACTCCAGCGGCGCCAGCAGCGGGTAGATCGCCTTCGGAACCCCGGGCGGGAACATCATGTTCTTGAAGTAGCCGCCGAAGCCCTGCCGCTTGATGCCCACGTAGTTGTAGATGATCCACGAGATCACCGCGAGGAACAGCGGGATCGCGATCTTCGAGGTGGCCGGCAGCTGGAGCACGGGGATGATGCCCGAGATGTTCAGGACCGCGATGAAGCAGAACAGCGTCGCCAGATAGGGCACGTATTTGATGCCCTCGCGGCCGATGGCGTCACGCGCGATTCCGTCGCGGACGAATCCGTAGACCGACTCACCGGCGAACTGCAGCTTGCCGGGGACGAGCGTGCTGCGCCGGGCGGCGAAGTAGAAGAATGCGCCGACGGCGATGGTGCCGAGCACGATGACCAGCATCGGCTTCGTGAAGAACGTACCCTCGCCGAAGAGCGGCGGGAATTCGAAGTCGGCCGGCCCGGGACTGTGGAAGCCCGACTCGGCCACGATCCGAGTGCTCACGGGGTCCTTTCTTCAGCGCGCTCGCGGACGCGCCCGACGAGGAGGTCCAGGTCAGGGCTTACCGTATCTGACCCATACGAGGTACAGAGCGGCGCCCATCCCTGCCAAGAGCCCCAGTACGAGGAAGACCCGGCTGTTGAGCCACTCGGAGACGAGCCAGCCGACGCCACCCCATACTGCTACTCCGGACACGACCAGTGCGAAGGCATCCCACGCACCGTTCTGATCCTTCCGACGTACGTCATCGGGATCGTCCGGACTCATGGCGCCTCGAATACTACTGGGTGCCCTTGCCGGTAACGAAATCGGGTCCCACTTCCAGCCGTCACGGCCGTGGTCACTCCGATCCGCCGGTGGGCACCGCGGGCCGTGCGCCGCGGCTGTTCTCGCGGAACATCGTCACCGCGTAGGCGAGGGTGTAGACCAGCGCGCAGGCCATCAGCGACAGCCCGAGCCAGCGCTCGTCGATGCCGTCGACGCTGGTCAGGACGCCGAGCGCGATGAAGATCAGCGCCAGCCGCAGGGAGTAGGTCACGATCAGCACGCCCGCCCCGGCCAGGCCGCTGGGCGGCAGGTGGCGGGCCAGCAGGACGGGCAGCGACCCGCTCGCGAAGAACGCGATGACCAGCACCGTCGCAACGACGGCCGACCACAGCGAGGCACTGCCGGCGGTGAGCGCCGCCGCCACGGCGCAGGCGGCGCCCACGGCGACGGTGAGCAGCAGGGCGGGCCGGGCGGCCGCTGCCGGGCTGCGCCGGCGCGGAGGCGGGGAAACGGGTTCGGTCATGGCGGCCCCAGCCTACGTGCTGGTGTCCTCATCCTGCACGACGTGCCATTTCTCACACCGTGGAGGGATGCCCACGCCGGAGCAGCCGGCGCGGGTGGCCGGTGGTGAACCCGATCATCACGACGACGGCCAGCGCCAGCAGCACGTAGGTGGTCCAGCCGCCGACCAGGGCGATGACCACCAGGCCGCCCGAGACCAGCGCCGCCCACACCCACATGATCGCGACGGCGCGCCACTGCGAGTGGCCGATCTCGAGCAACCGGTGGTGCAGGTGCATCTTGTCCGGCGCGAACGGCGACTTTCCGGCCCGGGTGCGGCGCACGACGGCCAGCATCATGTCGAGGAACGGCAGCAGGATGACCGCCAGCGGCAGCACCAGCGGCAGCAGGGTGAGCAGGAAGCTGGAGGTGTCGACGTCCTGGCTGGGCAGCCGGCCGGTCAGGCTGATCGACCCGGCGGCGAGCAGCAGCCCGATCAGCATGGCGCCGGAGTCGCCCATGAAGATCTTCGCCGGGTGCGCGTTGTGCGGCAGCAGGCCGGCGCAGATGCCCACCACGACGATCGACACCAGCGCCGACGTCGTCATGTACGAGCTGTTGTTGTTCTCGACCGACAGCAGGTAGGCGTAGGCGAAGAACGCCGCCGCGCCGATGCCGACGACGCCCGCGGCCAGCCCGTCGAGCCCGTCGACGAAATTCACGGCGTTGGTGGCGCCGACGACCAGCACGACCGTCATGAGCGCGCCCTGCGTCTGGTCGAGCACGAAGGTGCCGCCCGGCAGCGGCAGGTAGAGCAGCTGGACGCCGAGCGCCACGAGCAGTCCGGCCGCGACCACCTGCCCGGCGAACTTGGCCAGCGCCGACAGCTCCCAGATGTCGTCGGCGACACCGATGAGGCAGATGACGACGGCGGCGAGGATCAGCGCCCACGCGTCGCTGGACTCGGTGAACACGTCGCGCATGCGTGGCAGGTAGCTGGCCACGAGCATGGCGACCAGCATGCCGACCAGCATGGCGATGCCGCCGAGCCGCGGGACGGGTTCGCGGTGCACGTCGCGGTCGCGGGTGGGCGGCACCGCGCCGACCCAGTACGCGAACCGTCCCGCGAGCCCCACCACCAGGTACGTGACCGAGGCCGCGATGAAGAAGGTCAGAAGATACTCGCGCACCGGCGACCGTTTCCTTAAGCTTCCGGGCCCCGCAGCTCGGGGACGACCGCCTGCAGCTCGGCCAGGCCGAGGGCGCCCTGCCGGAGCACCCGCGGCACCGGGCCGGAGACGTCGACGATGGTCGACGGCGTGTCGCTCTGGGTCTCGCCGGCATCGAGGTAGACGGCGACGCTGTCGCCGAGCTGGTCGCGGGCGTCGTGGGCCGAGCGCGCCGGCGGCCGGCCGGTGACGTTGGCGCTGCTGACCGCGAGCGGGCCGGTGGTCGTCAACACCTCGAGGGCCACCTCGTGGTCGGGCATCCGGACGGCGACGGTGCCGCCGGTGTCGCCGAGGTCCCAGCGCAGCGACGGCTGCTGCCGGCAGATGAGCGTCAGTCCGCCCGGCCAGAACGCGTCGACCAGCGCGTCGATGGCCTTGTCCGTGATCGCGACGCCGCCCAGTGTTGCGGGCGAGCCGACCAGCACCGGCACCGGCAGGTCGCGGCCGCGGCCCTTGGCCTGCAGCAACGCCGCGACCGCCTCGGGCGTGAACGCGTCGGCGCCGATGCCGTAGACGGTGTCGGTGGGCAGCACGACGAGCTTGCCGTTGCGGATGGCGCGGGCCGCGGCGGCGATGCCGCGCTGCCGCTTGGTCTCGTCGGAGCAGTCGTACAGCGGACTCACGAGGCCATCATCCCGCACGCCGCGCCGTGACGTAGCGCGGGCGGCCCACGAGATCGAGATGGTCGGCGACGTCCGTCCAGCCGCCGTGCCGGCGGAACACCTCGGGCGCCGCCTCGCCCTGCACGTCGGCGTGCTCGGCGACCAGGAGGCCGCCGGGTCGCAGCAGCCGTGCGCCGACGTCGGCGAGCACCCGCATGGCGTCGAGGCCGTCGGCGCCGGACCACAGCGCGGCCGGCGGGTCGTGCTCGGCGACCTCGGGGTCGCGGATGGTGGCGTCGGCCGGGATGTACGGCGGATTCGCGGCCACGACGTCGACCTGTCCGAGCAGCATCGACAGGCTGCGCTCGGCGACCAGGGCGACGTCGTCGCGGTGCACGATGACGGAGTTGCCGGCGGCGTTGCGGCGCAGCCAGGCGACGGCCTCATCCTCGCGCTCGACGGCGTGCACCATGACCGGTCGCACCTCGGTGGCGACGGAGATGGCGATGGCGCCGGAGCCGGCGAACAGGTCGACGACGACGGGCACCCGCCCGGCCGCCACGACCGCCGTCGCCTCGTCGATGGCCGCGCCGGCGGTCAGCTCCGTCTCGGGCCGCGGGATGAACACGCCCGGCCCCACCTGCAGCGTCAGGTGCCGGAAGTGCGCCTGGCCGGTGAGGTGCTGCAGCGGCTCGCGGCCGGCGCGGCGGCGCACCAGCTCTTGGAAGCGCGGGCCGAACGAGGCGTCCGGCTCGGGCTGGGACAACAGGGCGCCGCGCTCGACCCCGAGCACGTGCGCGGCGAGCACCTCGGCGTCGTGCCGCGGCGACGGCACCTCGGCGGCGGCCAGCATCCCGGTGGCCGCGCGGAGCTGCTCGAGCAGCGGCGCCGGCGTCATGCGCCGCCGCCTTCGGCGGTAGCGGCCAGCGCGGCCTCGGCGTCGGCGTCGACCAGCGACTGCACGACCGGGCCGAGGTCGCCGTCGAGCACGGCGTCGAGGTTGTACGCCTTGTAGCCGGTGCGGTGGTCGGAGATGCGGTTCTCGGGGAAGTTGTACGTGCGCACCCGCTCGGAGCGGTCGACGGTGCGCACCTGGCTGCGCCGGGCGTCGGACGCCTCGCGCTCGGCCTCCTCCTGCGCCGCCGCGAGCAGCCGCGCACGCAGGATGCGCATGGCCTGCTCCTTGTTCTGCAGCTGGCTCTTCTCGTTCTGGCAGGAGACGACGATGCCGGTGGGCAGGTGCGTGATGCGCACCGCGGAGTCGGTGGTGTTGACGCTCTGCCCGCCCGGGCCGGAGGACCGGAACACGTCGATGCGCAGGTCGTTCGGGTTGATCTCGACCTCGCCCTCGTCCTCGGCCTCCGGCAGCACCAGCACGCCGGCGGCCGAGGTGTGGATGCGGCCCTGGCTCTCGGTGACCGGAACCCGCTGCACACGGTGGACGCCGCCCTCGTACTTGAGCCGGGCGTACGGCGCCGTGCCGGGCTCGGGCGTGCCGCGTGCCTTCACCGCGACGGAGACGTCCTTGTAGCCGCCGAGGTCGGACTCCTCGGCGTCGAGCACCTGGGTGCTCCAGCCGGCCCGCTCGGCGAAGCGCAGGTACATGCGCAGCAGGTCGCCGGCGAACAGCGCGGACTCCGCGCCGCCCTCCCCCGCCTTGATCTCGAGGATCGCGTCGCGGTCGTCGTTGGGGTCGCGCGGCAGCAGCAGCATGCGCAGCCGCTCGGCGAGACCGTCCTGCCGCGTCTCCAGCTCGGCGGCCTCGGCGGCGAAGGCGGAGTCGTCGGCGGCGAGCTCGAGCGCGGCGGCGCGGTCGTCGCCGGCCTGCCGCCAGGCGGCGTACGCCTCGACGATGGCCGACAGCTCGGCATAGCGCCGGTTCAGCCGCTTGGCCAGCGCGGGGTCGCCGTGCACCGACGGGTCGGCCAGGCGCTGCTCGAGCTCGGCGTGCTCGGACACCAGCGTCTCGACACCTTCGAACACGGGCCGGCTCCTTCCGAGGACGCGGATGACTGCGGGCACAAAGGGGGCGGGGCGTGCGAAGTGACCCTCGCACGCCCCGCCCGGAAAGCTCTACTTGGCGTCGGCCTTCTTCTTGCCGTACCGCGACTCGAAGCGCGCGACCCGGCCACCGGTGTCGAGGATCTTCTGCTTGCCCGTGTAGAACGGGTGGCAGGCGGAGCAGACGTCGGCGTGGATGACGCCGTTGGCGGCCGTGCTCCGGGTGGTGAACGTGTTGCCACAGGTGCAGGTGACCGTGGTCTCCACGTAGGCCGGGTGGATGTCGGACTTCATGCTGTGTACTCCTGGCGTGTCGAGGGCCGCCGGGTCAGCACGACGGGGCGTCGTACCGTGAACCGGAGCCAATGGATCAGTATTCCAGGTCCGGGCCGCCGGGACCAAACCGCGACGTCGCGCTATGGTTCCCCGTCCCCCTGCTGCCCCATTCTCTTGCCGCGAACGAGCGCGTCAAGCGGACTAGTGGCGCTTCGCGCGACGACGACCGCTTGACTCACCCGTCCGCGGCCAAGAACGGGCAGCTATCAGGGGGACGGGGGCAGAGCGGGCACGCCTCGGCGTTGTCGTGCCCGTTTCGCCTGCTTTGTCGGGCTGTGGGACAGCGATGATCATCAACGATTGCCTACATCACGAGGATTCCGCGAGCATCAACATGCCTGTAAGGGTGTTGACGCTGGGGCAATCCTCGTGATGGCTCCGGAAGCACGGCGAAATCTCACCACGTGGACGCTGAACGACAGCAAACTCACACAGAAGCGCGGACACACGCCCCGGCCTCGTCGCCGCTCGCGTCGTGGCCCCTTCCCAGGCGTACGCTCCGGGCGGACCGCTCGTTCGGTGACATCGCCGACGAACAACCGACAGCGGCGGACTCGTCGTCACGTCGGATGACGCCCACGTCCTCTCCACGTCGCGGCCAACAAACGCCCCGGCCCTGTCGCCGCTCTTCCCCCGTCCCCCTGATAGCTGCCCGTTCTCAGCCGCGGGCGCGCGGGTCAAGCGGTCATCGCCGGCGCGAAGCGCCTCCACAGTCCGCTTGAGGCGCGCGCCCGCGGCCAAGACAATCGGGCAGCNAAGCGCCTCCACAGTCCGCTTGAGGCGCGCGCCCGCGGCCAAGACAATCGGGCAGCAGGGGGACGGCCCAACGCGGCCAACGCCAGACATGGCGATGCCCCGACCGCTGCGCGAGCGGCCAGGGCATCGAGGACTCGGCGGTCCGGCGGGTCAGTCGGCGTCCTTGGAGCCGTTCCCGCCGGCGGCCGGCGTCGTCTTCTGGACCGTGAGCATGAACTCGGCATTGCTCTTGGTCTTCTTGAGGCGGTCGAGGAGCAGCTCGATGGCCTGCTGCGGGTCGAGCGCGGAGAGCACGCGGCGCAGCTGCCACATGATGGCCAGCTCCTCGCGGGAGACGAGGATCTCCTCGCGCCGGGTGCTCGACGCGTCGACGTCGATGGCGGGGAACAGGCGCTTGTCGGCGAGGTCGCGGCGCAGCCGCAGCTCCATGTTGCCGGTGCCCTTGAACTCCTCGAAGATGACCTCGTCCATCTTGGACCCGGTCTCGACCAGCGCGGTGGCCAGGATGGTCAGCGAGCCGCCGTTCTCGATGTTGCGCGCGGCGCCGAAGAACCGCTTCGGCGGGTACAGCGCGCTGGAGTCGACACCACCGGACAGGATGCGGCCGCTGGCCGGCGCGGCCAGGTTGTAGGCGCGGCCCAGGCGGGTGATGCCGTCGAGCAGGATGACGACGTCGTGGCCGAGCTCGACCAGCCGCTTGGCCCGCTCGATGGCGAGCTCGGCGACCATCGTGTGGTCGACCGGCGGGCGGTCGAACGTCGACGCGATGACCTCGCCCTTGACGGTGCGCTGGAAGTCGGTGACCTCCTCGGGCCGCTCGTCGACCAGCACCACCATGAGGTGGGTCTCGGGGTTGTTCTGCGTGATCGCGTGCGCCAGCGCCTGCATGATCAGCGTCTTGCCGGCCTTGGGCGGCGACACGATGAGACCGCGCTGCCCCTTGCCGATGGGCGCGATGAGGTCGATGATGCGCGTCGACATGTTCGCGGCGTCGGTCTCGAGGCGCAGGCGGTCCTGCGGGTACAGCGGCGTCAGCCGGGCGAACTCGGGCCGCTGCTTGGCCGCCTCGGGGTCGGCGCCGTTGATGGTGTCGACCCGCACCAGCGCATTGAACTTCTGCTGCTTCTCGCCCTCGCGCGGCTGCCGGACGGCGCCGGTGACGGCGTCGCCCTTGCGCAGGCCGTAGCGGCGGACCATGGCCAGCGACACGTACACGTCGTTGGGGCCGGGCAGGTAGCCCGACGTGCGGACGAACGCGTAGTTGTCGAGGATGTCGAGGATGCCGGCGACCGGGATGAGGACGTCGTCCTCGGACACCGTCGGCTCCTCGATGCGCTCGCGGCCGCCACCACCGCGGCGGTCGCGGTCGCGATCGCGGTCGTTGCGGTCGCGGTTGCTGCCGCGCCGGTCGCGACGGCGGCGCCGGCGGCCGCGGTCGTCGTCATCGTCCTGGGCGTCGTCGCGGCCGCCGCCCTGGCGGGCGCCGTCGGC